>JAAELY010000440.1 GCA_024226335.1 bacterium | reverse complement strand
GCTGCGAAGCTCGATGCATCCGCCTGCGCTGCGTCGCGCGACCCTCTGCAGATCTACGGATCTGCGATCGGATCACGCTTCTTGCTCAGGCGGCGACTCCCGCTTCTCGCTCGAATCCTCCCTGTGCAGAGATTCCCTAGCTGCTGTGGCGGCTATCGCGCCCGTCCTTCCGATGGGAATCTTCGCAGGCGGTGTCCGGGTCGGACTCTCGTTCACTGCCGGGTTGATCGGGATGTATCTGCTCTACGAGGTTCTACACCGACGGGCACACACCCACCCGCCTCGCGGGGGGTATGGCCGCTGGCTACGCAAGAGCCATTTCGCTCATCATTTCGGCAATCCTCGCCGCGCGCACGGTGTGACCACACCGATATGGGATGTCGTATTCGGCACGCTCCTACCGGTCGATCGCGTACCCGTTCCCCGACGGATGGCGATGCTCTGGCTCGTCGACGAAGCGGGACAACTCCGGGAGTCTTTTGCCGCTGACTACACACTGGTCGGGAAAGCTCAGTGCGATGCAGAAACCCGTCGCGCCGATGCCGATGCGGCGATGGCCAACCGTAGCCCGATCTGATCTCGTGGTTTCTCCCGGGAGAGCGCAGAGATGAGCTGTCGCAGAAGTGCCGTGGTGATTCGCGGAGGCTAGCCGTCTACGCGTTGGCGGTAGCGCGAGTAGCGGACCATGTGCGACAGAGTTTTGACCGCGCGGTGTCCGGAGGGTGAGGTGAGACGCCCCGATTCCGTCACTCCCAGAGGTCCGGGATTTCCGTATGCGCGATCGGTATAGACCATATCAGTCGCGCAGAGAATCGGTTTGCTGTGGCGCTTGCTGGCCTCCGCAGCTGCAAGGGCGTAGCGTCGGTCCTGATCGTCGTGGAAGCCCGCGATGCGATCGAGTCCGAAGTCCGGATAGAACGGTCCGTCCTTGAACGCCTGGGCTTGTGAAGCCTGAATACCGATACCCAGGTAGATGATTGCATCGATCTCGTCGTGTGCGGCCATCAGTTCGAGCACTTCGGGAATCGTGTCGCGGGTCTCACCGCCCGCCAGGTCGATCGGATTGCTGCGACTCCAGCGCGCAGGGACCATCTTGTCGATCGTCGCGCGCAGATCGTCGGGCAAGTCGATGAGTTCGAGACCGGCCTGCACACAGGCATCACTGGTCAGCACACCCCAACCTCCGGCGACGGTGAAGATCAGTGTGCGCGGACCTCGTGGTAGCGGCTGTGTGGCGAAAGATGCCGCTGCTTCGAAGGCCTCTTCGATGGTTTCGGCTCGAGCAATGCCCGCTTGCCGACATACTCCGCTGAAGATCTTGTCATCTGAAGCCAGGGCACCGGTGTGACTCGAGGCCGCGCTCTTGCCCGCGCTCGTAGCGCCTCCACGCATGACTACGAGTGGCTTGCGGAGCGTGTGCGCGCGGGCCACGTCCAGGAAGCGGCGACCGTCCTCTACTCCTTCCAGATAGGCCAGGCTCACGCTCGTCTCCGGGTCCTCGGCGTAGTACTCCAGATAGTCGGCGAGTTCGAGTTGCGCGGAGTTGCCACTGGATACCGCTTTGGAAAAGCCGATGTCGGTGAGGCAACCGTAATTCATATAGCTCGAAGCCAGGTTTCCGCTCTGACTGACCAGAGAGATCGGTCCCGCGGGTGGGTAGGGAGCGACGATCTGTGCGCACATGGAGAGTTTCGTCGAGATCAAACCCTGTCCATTCGGTCCCGCGATCACGATGCCGAGTTCCTCGCCGAGTGCGATGAGGCGACGTTCCATCTCGCGCCCCTCTTCCCCCGCTTCCCCGTAACCCGCAGAGGCCACGAATGCGGCTCGAACCCCGACCTTTGCACACTCCCGTAGCAGGTCTTCATTGATCTTGTTGGGTGTGCACATGAAGACCAGATCGGCGTGACCTTCGGGGACTTCGGAGACACTCTTATAGGTCTTGCGGCCCAGTACTTCGGCACCCTCACGGTTGATGCCGAAGACCTCACCATCGAATCCGTAGGCCAGTAGGTTGTGGAAGGCCACGGTTCCGAACTTGCCCGGATGTGCAGAGACTCCAGTGACGATCACGCCGCGCGGGTAGAAGAGCGGGCGAAGTCGGTCGAGGATTGCGCTCACGTCGATGATCCTTCGAGTTCCACCAGCGCGTCGACGATGGTGGGATCCTGGCCCGAAACGATCAGTGGATTGATGTCGATCGAACGGACATCGGGTCGATCGAGTCCGATCTTGCCCAGTGTTTCGAGTATGCGCGCAAGCTTTTTGCGGTCGAGCGCCGGTTCACCCCGAAACGAGCCAAGTATCTTTCCGAACTGCAAAGCATCGATCAGTTCTTCGGCTTCACCGCGTTGCAGGGGGGCGACGGCGAACGCAACGTCCTCGAGCGCTTCTGCGAAGATGCCTCCAAGACCGAGCATTACGCAGGGACCGAATTGCGGATCGCGTATCAGGCCGGCAATCAATTCGCGGCGGCCGCTCACCATGGGGCAGATCAGGAGACCTGTCTCGCCATCTTCGGGGCGTCGCTCGGCGAGAAGTCGCTTGGCTTCGGCGAGCACGCTAGCCGCATCTGCAAGCCCCAGGCTGACCAGTCCGCGCTCCGTCTTGTGCGCAATTCTGCGACCGCAGAGTTTGAGCGCAACGGGGAAGCCGACCTGCTCGGCCGTCTCGACGGCTGCCTCAGCCGACGTGACCAGGTGCTCGGGAGGGATGCCGATACCCGCGTCGCGTAGGAGTTGCTTCGATTCGAATTCGGAGAGCGTGTAGGACATGGGCGGCGAGGATAACACCTGAGAGTGCAAGCGACCCGGTGGCGTCTAGCGCAGGTGGTCGGTGGTGTTCGAGACGCGATCTGCCAGGATCGAGTTCATATTCGAGAACACGCGGGCAGCCAGGCGAGGCCGGCGTTTCGAAATCCGCTCCAGGCTCCCCTGGGTCAGGCGCAACAATCGCGCATCTTCAAGGACCTCGACATCTGCGGTCCGGCGCCGCGTATAGAACCCGACTTCACCCACGAGATCTCCGCGAGTGCTCTGCGCCAGTACGATGCGCCCTTCCTGGCCGTCGATAGAAATTTCCAGGGTCCCGTCGATGATCAAGTACATCTCCTGACCTTCGTCCCCTGAGCGCAGGAGTGGTTGACCTGAAGGTACGCGTCGCATGCTGGCCATCTGAGCCAGAATGCGGCATTGCGCCGTCGAGAGTCCGCGGAACAAGGGAATCGTCTGTTGAGGCGCGTCGCCCAGATCGAGTCGCAGCGTGTCCCAGAGGGTGACGACGCGCAGGCCGGAGCAGAGCGCGGGCGTCAGGGTGAAGTCGACCAGCCACGCGATGGCCAGCGTGAAGGCGCCCATCAGGCCGACGTGCACCTGATTCAGCAGATCGCTCTGTGTCAGTACGAGAAAGCCCAGAACGACAGAGATCGTGGTGTAGGTGACAGGCCGTCCGACCGTGCGCAGAGCATGCCGCGTCGCACGCTTTTCGTCGGCAAGTCGTTTCGCGTCTTCGGTGAAACGAGCGAAGTAGTGGATGGTGTCGTCGATCGCGATTCCCAGGGCCATCGGAGCGACGATGCTCGTGGTGATCGAGAGCGGGATGCCGGTGAGTCCGAGCGCTCCGAAATAGGCGATGACGGGCACGATATTCGGAATCAGGGCGATGAAGCCATTCATCGGCGACAGAAAGAGCAGGGAAAGGATCACGTAGATGACGATCAGTGCACCGCCTACCGTCATGACCTGGCCACGGATCAGGTCGTCGATCATGCGCTGCATGACGATCGCGTTTCCCGTAACCGTCGCGCTCATGTGTTCGGGGAGCAGTTTCAGGCGTTTCTCGATCTCGCCCGAGAGCACGCGGAGATCAGCTGCGTCGACCAGGGGTGTGCGCAGCACGATATTGACCAGTTGATAGCGTGAGTCGACGAAACGCTCCATGTCGTCGCTCGCGCCGAAGAACATGAGTTGCGAGAGCATTCGCTTGCTCTCCGGAATCGCGAAGTACTCGGGATTGTCTTCGTTGAAGCCGCGATTCATGATCTTGACGAAGTCCACCAGTGAGGTGGTGCCGCCGATATCCGGGTGCTTCCTGAGCCATTGCGCGAGCTTCTCGACCTCTCGAACGTTCTTGGGATCCTTGAACGCGTCGACATAGCTGGCATCGATCACGACGTTGAATGCGGTCGCACCGTCGAGATGTTCATTGATGGCCTCGAAATCGGTGCGTGCCGGGAGATCGGCGGCCAGGCTCTTGATGCTGTCCGAGCTCACTCGCATCTGGGTGGTTGCGATGATCGAACCGATGAAGACCAGCCCGAAAGCGAAGAATACCTGTCGTCTGCGACTGAGAACGACTTCTGCAACGATACCCGCAAATCGGCTGAACAGGTCTTCGCGAGCATCTTCTTCGCGTGCACGCGTGAGAGCTCGGGGTTTTCCCAAAGCGATCAGCAAGGCGGGCGTGATCGTAAGCGAAGCGACGACGGACCCGATTACTCCCGTCAGGGAGAAGGCGCCGAACTCGCGGATTGCGGCGATCGGAGTGAGCAGAACCGAGAGGAAACCCACAGCCGTCGTCAGGCCTGTCAGTGATACCGGCAGCCAGACCTTCATCAACGCCCGACGCATCGATTCGGCGGCGCTCGACTCGGGATCCTCACGGACCTCGTCGAAGAACTCGGACACGACGTGCACCGAGTACGATAGACCCAGAATCAGGATCAACAACGGAACCAATACCGTGACCTGGTTCAGGGGTCGTCCCGCCGCACCCGCGACACCCATTGTCCAGATCAGGGCCACGACCACTGTCACCAGCGGCAGGAGTACACCGCGTAGCGAGCGGAAAGAGAACGCGAGCACGACTCCCAGGATTACCAGGATCAGCGGAACATTGCGCTGGAGTTCGGCGCGTTGCGTGATCTGGTTCGCGACTTTGATATGGGGTGCGCCGGTGATCCAGACTTCTGTATTGCCTTTGTTCTCGTGTGCGATGCGGGCAATCTCTGCATCGATACCGCGTTCGAAGAAATCGGCGTCATCGAAGTCGAGGAAATGGACCTGGATGGCGGCCGTCGTCGCATCCTTGGAGATCAGATTCCCGGCAAAGATCGGATTGTCGAGCGCCTGCCTGCGCAACTCGGCGATGTGTTCGGGATCCTCAGGGACCTCGTAGAACAGTGGCTCGACTAATAGCCCCTCCGCATCGCCGCGGATGCTCTGAGCCGTTACAAGAGATGTAACGTGATGTACGCCCTCGACCTGGTCGAGTTTCTCGGTCAGAATTCGCAGCGTCTCCAGATTCTGTCTCGTAAACAGATCGTCTGCGTGCAAAACGACCAGGATGGTCTCGTCACTGCCGAATACTACGCGCGTGTGTTCGTAGAATTCCCGCCCTGGGTCACCTTCGGGCAGCAGTCTGTTCGTGGACGGGTCATAGCCGACCAGCAGTCGTCCTTCGTAGGGGTCGTAGAAGCGGGTCAGCGAGAAACCCGTGACCAGGACCGCGAGGCTTATCACGATCCAGGGATGACCGGATATGAACCGAATGATGCGTTCCAATGATCCGACCTCCGCAGCTCGCGCCTAGCGTACGTTCTTGCCCAATCCCGTCACGCTGAAGGTTCGGTTCTTGATCGGAATACCGACTTCCATGGTTTCGATGAGAAGTCGCGTCTGAGTCGCGTCGCGAATATCTTCCATCAATACAGACTGGCAGGCCCAGATGTTCTCGTGTTGCTGAATCTGCTCTGGATCGCACGTGAGAACCTTGCGCAGTCGGTGTCCGCGCTCGTAGGACTCCGTCTTCAAGGCGACGCACGTCTCCTGGTCCCAGTAGGCAGTGATCGCCTCGTAGCTGGATTTTTCGCTCGGGTCCGGTTTCGTCTCGATTACGTAGGCCGGCCGATCCATGACGACAGTGTTTTCGAGCAGTTTGGAGGAGCCCGGTTGGTTGAGCAGTTGCATGCGCTGGAAGTCCTCGAATGAGAAATCAGTGCCGAACATGCTTCCCGAAGCAGAGCGTCCCGTTATGCGCTTTGCCTTTCGCAGCTCCCGTGTGTAGATGTACATATCGGGAACATGATCCTTTGCCTCGAGCATCAGGTACTGGGTGCCGCGCAGATCCTGTGGACGGGTGAAGATCATCAGGATCTGGCGCAGACTGTCGTCTGCTCGCCTGGCGTAGATTTTCCCGCGCGTGGTTCTCTCGAATGCGAGCTTGTCGCGGGTCACGAACTCGATGGTTTGAACGGAGGTCTTCTTCGGGATGTTCGCGTGGATGCAGGCGTCGACATCTTCGAGGGATTTCAGTGGCTCTGCAGAGGTGGGACCTGCAGCAAGGCAGAGACTGAGGAATAGCCCGACGATGATCTCAGGGGTTCGAAAACATTCCATTAGTGTAGCTATCCTAGCAGGTTGCCGAAAATCTGCGGATCGAGGGCGAACTCAGCCCGCCCGCACCAATTCATTTCCGGTCTTTTCCACGAATGCGACCTGTGCATCCTCCTTTCCGAAGGCCAGCAGGACGAGTCGCTCTACGCCGAGATCCTCGTAGCGCCTCACCTGGTCGATATCGATCGGACCGACCGGAGTGATCGTCAGAGAGAGTGCGCCAAGTTTTGCGGGGCGGTCGATTTTCGTGGCTGCTTCACTCAGCCCTGCGAGGGCCTTGCGAGTTGCCTCGATATCGAGCGCGAAGCCATACCAGCCGTTGCCACGCAGCACTGCGCGACGATAGGCCGGAGGACTCTGGCCGCCGATGATGATCGGAGGGTGGGGTTTCTGCAGCGGCTGTGGTTGGGACTGGATGCCACCGAACTGGCAGAAGCTCCCTTCAAATTGCGGCTTCTCCTGGGTCCAGAGTGTTTTCAGGACTTCGATGTACTCGTCGGTACGCGCGCCGCGATTTTCGAAATCCGCGCCGAGTGCCCTGAATTCTGGTTCCAGGTAGCCTGCACCCAGTCCGAAGATCAGCCGGCCATTTGAAACGATATCGAGACTCGCCAATTGCTTGGCCAGTTCTACGGGATTTCGTTGCGGAAGGATGACGATGCCGGTGGCGATCCGGATGTTCCGGGTTTTCGCAGCGATGAACGAAAGGGCTACCGCTGGATCGAGAAATGCCAGTTCGGGCGGTGCAGGCGAGGGCGGCACCTGGGGGTCGGGTAGCACGATGTGCTCGGCCGTCCAGAGGGACTCGAAGCCCGCATCTTCCGCGGCGCGCGCGACCCGGATCGCGGTCTGAGGTTCCGCGCAGGCTCCGGTATTGATTCCGTATAGGCCGATTTTCACAGTCAACTCCCGTTCAGCTGATCACCGGCAGGATCTTGCCAGCTAGTCGTTCGGCGATGGTGCGGAACTCCGCTGCGTCCGAATAGCGTCCGGAGGCATGACACAAGCGCGTGGCGCCCGCCTCACGATAGGCCAGCGCGGTGTCGAGGGCCCGCTGCGAATCGTCGAGGGGCAAGGCGGTCAGGACCGCGACCTCGGGCTCGGGTCGACCGGCTTGAGCTGCGAGTTCCCGCAATCGTGTGATGGGTGCGATCAGATCGTCGGGACTGCGTGCCATGGGCATCCATCCGTCGCCCAGGGCCACCGCCCGTTCGAGCGCGTGGGGCGGGGCGCCGCCCACGAGAATCGGCGGTCGAGTCGGGCGCGGCCGGAAGAGGAAACGCTGACCGTATTCTTCGACCTCGTCTCCGTCGAAACAACGCTTCAAAAAGGCGAGAACTCTGTCGGTGTCTCGTCCGCGATTCCTCATCTCGATGCCCAGTGCGCGAAACTCCGGCTTCATCCAGCCTGCACCCACGCCCAGCACCAGGCGGTCCCCGGAGAGTTCCTGGACGGTCGCGATCGCCTTTGCGGTCGGAAGCATGCGGCGATACGGCAGAATCAAGACTCCAGTTCCGAGTCCGATACGCTCGGTCCGTGCCGCGAGAAACGCCAGGGTCGTCAGCGGGTCGAGGTAGCGGCCGTCCGAGCCTTCGGCCTGGTCGGGTGGGATCGCGATGTGATCCTGGACGTAGATCTCGTGCAATCCCAGTGCTTCCGCGCTCGCAGCGCAGGCCAGGATCGTTTGGGCAGTTGCCTGCGGTCCCATGGAGCGCACCGCTATTCCGAGCTTCATCGATGGGTCGCTCCCGGAATCCGAGGTTCTAATTAGATAGGGAACAGTATACTCCGGCGGAATTGATGCTCGGGCTGGCCTCTCAACTCTGGCGCATCGTTCCCGGGGCAATGCCCTGGAAGAACTCGCGAACCTGGCGTTTGCCCAGCTTGAAACCATGCACGAGTCACTCATCGAAGTCGGCTACGTTCGCGCCAAAGTGATTTGCGAGGAGGGCGATCTGAGCAATTTCACTTCAGCGGGTTTGGTGAGATTGCGGTGCTCGACAATGGCAGGCGTAGCGCTACCGTGGTCGCATCATGTGATTCGCGGCTGCTTACGCTCGAGGGGGCGCGCTGGAAGGAACTCGCAATGCAGATGCCCGAAAACGCCTTCGACTTCTTCCGCGTTCTTGCGGCGTGCGTTCGCGATGCGGGGCAGCAGTTAGAGGGCGCAACGCTCCGATGAGTCGATCGCGACTTCGAATCTCGTTGCTTTTGGTGATCGCCGTCTTGTACATCGCGTCGATCCCCTGGTACCGAGAGACCGGACAGATGCCGAGTCTGGTTTTCGGACTGCCCGACTGGGTTGCGGTCGCGCTTTTCTGCTATGCGGCGGTGGCCGTACTGAACATGATCGCCTGGCTGCTCACGGATATTCCCGACGAAGATCCGGGCGCGGATCGGGGGGACTCGTGAGTTTCGGACAGCTCGGCGTCATCGCCCTCGTGATCTATCTGTTCGGGCTGATCGGTGTGGCCGAGTTCGCGCGCCGGGCGCGTCGCGACCTGAGTCCATCTGACCACTTTCTGGCGGGGCGTGAACTGGGCGTGTTCGTGCTTCTCCTGACCCTCTACGCCACGGCCTACAGTGGCAACTCCCTGCTCGGCTACCCGGGTGAAGCCTATCGCCGCGGCTTCTCCTGGATCATGGCCACGGGTTTCATGATGTCCATCATCGTGGTATTTCACGCGCTCGCGCCACGCCTTCGGCTGCTCTCCGTTCAACACGGATTCGTGACGCCCGGCGACTATATCAAGTATCGCTTTGGCGGCGATGCACTGGCCAAACGTCTCTTGATTGCCGTAGCGATTCTGATGATCGCAGCGCTGGCGAACTTCCTGTTCGCGCAACTGAAGGCCATGGGAGAACTGACCGAACTCGTGACCGATGGGATCGTTCCCTATGAAGCCGGTGTCGTCGGTCTTGCACTGCTGATTCTGTTCTACGAGACGCTTGGGGGAATGCGTGCTGTCGCCTGGACGGACGCCGCACAAGGCATCCTCATGCTCGTGGGTCTGGTTTCGATGCTGGTCTGGCTGCTCGGTGCAACGGGTGGGCTGGAGCAGGTGACTCTGACAATCGCGAGCCTGCGTCCTGAAGCCGTCCGCGTTCCCGACGCGACGGAGTGCGCCAATTGGCTGAGTACCGTGCTCCTGCTCGGTCTTGCAAGCGTGATCTATCCGCAGGCGATCCAGCGTATTTACGCTGCGCGTAGCGGTACGGACTTGAAGCGCGCTTTCGCAATCATGGGATTCATGCCCTTGACCACGACCTTCGTCGTTACCTTGATCGGCCTGGTCGCCATTACGCGATTTCCTGATCTCGTCGCGGCACAGGCCGATACCGTCATGCCGCGTCTGCTCGAAGAGTGGGCAACGGCCGGTCCGCTCGCCTCAATCGCGGCCATTGTCGTTTTCATTGGCGCGCTGGCCGCGATCATGTCGACCGCCGACTCCGTCTTGCTCTCACTCGGATCTCTGATCGCCGAAGACCTTCTGGGAAGATCGAGACAGGATCCGGCGACCACCAAACTGGGCAAGCGCATCGCAGCGGGTGTGCTGATCGCCATGATTCTACTGGCGATGAACCGCAGCATCAGTCTCTGGCGTCTCATCGAGTTGAAGATGGAACTTCTGATCCAGTGTGTTCCCGCATTCATGCTCGCCATGCACTGGAAGAAGACGCGTCCCGGTCCCACCTTGCTCGGGCTCCTGGTCGGGACGGGTATCGCAGTTGTCTGCGTCCTTGCGGGGACGAAGCGAATCTACGGCTTCCACGTCGGCGTGCTGAGCCTCTTCATCAATATCACCATTGTCTGGTTCGGATCGCTTACTCCGCCTCGGGTGCCGTCGCTTCGATCGGGTGACGCAGCGGGAGTTCAGGATTGTTCAGGATGATTTGATGTGCGCGCCGGGTCTTCATGTGAACGATCACGGGTGCGCGTAGATTTGCCGTAAGTTCCGTTTCGTCCACGTTCATGATCACGAAGACGACGAGATCCAGTGGATTGTCTGTTCCTTTGTCGAAGCCCACTGCCTCCAGGACTTCGCGAGGTACGTCGAATTCGTAACCCGCCAGGACCTGTGTCGGGTTGACGATCAGGAATGCGACCTCGGGATGGTTCACGCAGTGGAGCCATTTCAACGGAGTTTCCTTGTCATGGTCCATGACGATGAACTCAGTAGAGTCGGGAAATCCCGGAAGCCCCTTTTCGAAGACGATCAGCTTGTCGTTTTCGACCTCGATCAGGCCGAAGCGTGGAGAGTCGAATTCTCTCATGACCTGTTTCCCTCGTCGTTACCTTGTTTGTTTGGCCATAGCTTGGATGGGTTTGCGTCGGGACTGAGTCTCGCAGCTCTTACGTTTTCATCCCGCACAACGCGGTAGACTTCTTCCCGGTGGACAGGTATCGAACGCGGCGCCTCGATGGCCAGACGCACCTGCCCATTGTGGATTTCCACGACCCGCACCGTCACGTCGTCGCCGATGCGGATGGATTCGCCGGATCGTCTGGTAAGAACGAGCATGGATCAGCCCAGAAAGTCGAGCAGGCTTGGTTGAATGATCCGGGCGGTCACGGCGAGTGAAGCCTGATAGGTGTTCTCCCGTACCGAGAGCTCGGAGGCCGCAGCGATGATGTCCAGGTCTTCGAGGGTCGAACGCTCGGCGGCGCGCGTGATCTTCAAACCTTCGAACTGGTTGCTCGTTGTGATGAGTCGATTCAAACGGCCACCGACGCCACCCCGTATGGCCAGTATCTGATCAATCGCGTTGTCCAGATCGTCGAGGGTTTCTGATGGTCCGGGATTGGTTCCTCCAAAAACCGGGTCACCGGCGACTGTCGGATCCTCGAGTCGGTTGCGTACATCGCGAATCAGAGCAAAAAGATTTACAGCTCCCGCATCGGTGCTCCCGTCACCGTCAAAGTCTCCCATGAACACCGAAGCGCCGGACACGTTCGCATCAATGGTCGAGCCTTCACCGATCTGAATCTTGACGACACCGGAGTCGCCTCCAAACGTGATCGCCGGATTGACCAGATCGACCGTACCCTCTACGAACGCCCCGGTCTGAGTGAACGGTGCACTGGCGGAGTCGAAGCCACCAAAGAGATAGCCGTTGCCGAAGTGCGTATTCGCCAGGCCCAGAAGCTCGTCGAAACGTTCTTCGACTTCGGACTTGATCAGATCGAATTGGGGCGTCTCCGTATCCGCGGAGACCGTGAGTTCGCGGACATGAGAGAGAAGATCCGTGACCGTGCTCAAGACCTGTTCGATCGGTTCGAGACGCGCAGTCGCTGCGTCGACGTTGCGCATGTACTGTTCCACCTGCGCCGAGGAGCGCCGCAGGGCGAGGATGCGCGAAGCGTCCGAGGGGTCGTCCGAAACGGAGTTGATGCGCTTTCCTGAACTGAGCTGCGCCTGTAGTTTGTAGAGTTCAAAGCGGGCGAAACGCGAGTTTCGCACCGAGTTTCGGAAGGTAGTGTCGTCACTGATTCGAAAAGCCATAGTGTGTCCGCCTAGAGCGCGAGGAGGTCCTGGAGTAGTTCATCCATGGTCGAAATCGTACGGGCCGACGCCTGGTATGCGCGTTCGTAGCGCACGAGATTGGCGACTTCTTCGTCGAGGGATACGCCCGATAGAGCGCCACGTCGATCGTCGAGTTCCGCGACGATCAACTCGCTCTGGCTGACTGAACGTCGGGCGCTCTGTAGTTCGGAGCCGAGTGAACCGGACAAGCTGTCCATGAAGGCTCCGAGAGTGGCGGGACTTCCCGTGGGAGAACCCGCCGTATCCCCCACCGCGTAAAATGCAGTGTCGAGGGTTTCGACATTCGCAAGCGCCAGGACGATCCGGTTGTCATCCTTGAGGGCCGGCCCTCCCCCGGACGGGCCCGCGCCCGTGGCGATATGGCGCGAATTCGCGACGATGTCGGGGTGGAGTCTGAGGGCGCCCGCGAGTCCCGCTACCTGTACCGGTGCTGCGCCCTCGGCTACGACAGGCTGGCGTGCGTCGATGAACATGCGCCGGGAGGTGGCGTCCCCCATTCCAAGCGCACCCGGTGGGGTACCCGGTTGATAGTGGACGCTATTGATCCGGTCGGCCAGAGAGAACGCGAACTCGTCGAGGGAGTTGCGGTACGCCTGAACGCGATCATCTCGCAGCGCGAGCGAGGCGCCGATCTGCCCGCTGCTGATGCGGGACGTGATCGGGCCGTTGACCGACCCGCCCAGGTTCTGAAACACGTCGAAGAACAGGGGATTGCCGAATCCACCGGTCTGAACTTCGAGGCTCGCGCTCTCATCGCCATCGACCAGCAGGAACCCTCCCGCCGCGAATACCGCAATCGACCCGTCATCCCGCTCGAAACTCGTGTAATCGATTTCCTCTGCGAGCTGATTTAGCAACTCATTTCGCCGGTCTCTGAGTCCGCTGGCTGTGGCCTGCCCATCTCCGGTTTCCTTCAGGAAGATCTGGCGATTCAGCGAGGCGATGTCCCTGGAAATATCGCTGACCTCGATGACAGACTGTCGGATCTTGGTGTTCTCGTCGAGCTGAAGCTGATTGAGACGTTGATCGGTATCCGATATCTGGCTGATCAGCGTCTCTGCCGCACGGGCCACCGTGTCGCGCACGGCCGTATTCCCCGGGTCGTTCGCGAGATCGTTCAGACCGGCGAAGAAACGAGAGAGCGTCGTATTGATGCCTTCGCCACCGAGTTCTTCGAAGATGCCCTCGATGCGAGAGAGGCCTCTCTCCATACCTTCGTCCATTCCGAGCTGCTGACGTTCGAACTGACGCTGTGCCTCGAGGGTCGCGTCGGAAATGCGTTCAGCTGTCGGTACGATTACGCCCGAGCCCGGCGAGAATCCAGAGGAGAGCACACCATTGGAGATCGGCTCGAATACCGCCCGCTGTCGCGTGAACCCGGGCGTATTGACGTTCGAGATATTGTTGGCCGTGACCTGGAGCGCTCGTGATTGCGCGGTCAGGCCGAGGCGACCGATGGAGAGTGCGGCAAAGATACTCACTCTCAGGCCTCCCGTCGCACACTGACCGGGCCGGGTTGCCCGACCGCGTGTCGCCCGGAAGCATCGTAGGTTCCGGGAGCCGGTGATTGCAGCGTCTGGATCAGGTTGAGCAGACCGCGAATGCCCAGGATGGATTGTTCGAGAAAACCGCGACTGATTGCGGCCAGATCATCCAGGCTCGAGACGAGTGCACTCAGCTTTGCGGCCGTGGATTCGAGCTGCTCACCGTCAGGTCCGAGAAGTGGGCACAGTGTAGAGACACGAACCTGATCGGCGGGCAGGCCGAGTTCCGAACCGAGTTCACGAGTCAGTTCCAGACGCGTTCGCTCGTGCATCTGGAAGTGGAGAATGCACTCTTCCTTGCGCAGATTGCTCGCCTCGAGGCCGGCGATATCGTGTTTCACGATGCGCTGCTGGTCCTGTTGCAACGACTCGACCAGTTCTGCAACGGTCACCGCTTCAGCATCCAGCGTGTCTACGAGTCGGGTCAGGGTCGCGTTCACGATCCGCTTCCCCCATCGTCTGCTCCCCACTGTCTCAGCAACTGATCCGCCAAACCGAACGAGCCGCGTTCCGCCGCCCGGCCTGTCAGAGCTTCGTCGAAGATCGACTCGTAGCCGCGCATGGAACTGCCGCTGAAAAGTCCGTCGTCGGAGACCGTCTTGCGCATCTGTGTGAGCAGGTACTTCAGCATATAGGCTTCAAATTGCTGCGCGGCATCTGCCTGAGAGGTGCCGCTGATCGGTTCGCCCGCTGCTTTGATCTGCGAGTTGACCGGAATTTCGAGGATCGCTTCCATCCGTCTACACCTGGCCGTATTCGTGCGATAGCTGTATCGGAGGGTTTCCGAGATAAGTTGAATTGTTCATATGAGGCGGAGCTCTGCCTGCAGCGCACCGGCGGCCCGCATCGCCTGCAGGATCGCGATCAGGTCCCGTGGGCTCGCACCCACTGAATTGAGCGTGCGCACCAGTTCACCAATCGTCACGCCTTGGACCACGACCAGATTCGAGCCTTGTTCCTGCACCACGATTTCGTCGTTGTTGAACTCGACCGTATTGCCGGTTTCCGCGAAGGGCGGAGGTTGCGAGACCTCGGTGCGTGCGGAGATGCGGATCGACAGGCTCCCGTGCGAGATCGCAACGGCTGAGATGCGGACATCAGACCCGATCACTACCGTGCCAGTTCGTTCATTGAGCACGACGGCGGCGGTCCGATCGGGAATGACTTCGATGTCTTCAACCTGCGCCAGGAAGGGCACTACGTTCGTACGAGAGCCTTCCGGTATCAGGATATCTACGCTGCCGGAGTCCGTGGCATGAGCGACCTTGGCGCGTATCGACTTGTTGATCGCTTCTGCGATGCGCGCAGCGGTGGTGAAGTCCTTCTCGTGGAGCACCAGTCGCATCTGTTCACGATCATCCAGGGATAGGAAGATCTCTTTTTCGACCAACGCACCTCGCGGGATGCGAGCGACGGTCGGATGGTTGTTCTGAACTACATCGCCCTGTCCGCTCTGTGCGGAGAAACCGCCGATTGAAACCGGGCCCTGCGCGAGTGCGTAGACTTCTCCATCGACACCGAGCAGGGGAGTGGCCAGTAGTGTTCCGCCCTGCAGGTTCCCGGAGTCCCCGATCGAAGAGACCGTGACATCGAGAGCTTCGCCCATTCGTGCGAACGGTGGCAGTTGGGCGGTTACCATGACGGCTGCGACGTTCGTGACATTGACCAACGCGGGGTCGACGACAATTCCCAGCTTCGCCAGCAGCCCTGCGAGCGAACGGTTCGCAAACAGGGTCGAAGCGGAGTCGCCTGTTCCCTGCAGGCCGACGACCAATCCGTATCCGATCAAGGGATTTGAACGCACTCCCTGGAAGTCAGTCAGGTCCTTGATCCGTGCGGCTTCTGCGATCGGTGTCAGAAGAAGCAGCAAGAACGCGATCGCGGAAGGGAAACGCAACATCAGAACGGCAGGGCCAGGCGCAGAAGGCGCGAGAGCCAGGGCATACGTTGTTGCTCGCTGACGAGGCCAACGCCCCCGTAGCGGATGTCCGCCGCTGCAATCAGTTCGGACGGCAACGTATTGTCGATGCGGATGTCTTCGGGGCGAACGAAACCACTCAACTGGATGATCTGTGTTTCACCGTTGATCGTCAGGTGTCGTTCGCCCTGAATGTGCAGCAGGCCCGACTCGGTCTGGTCGGTAACGACGCACGCGATCTTCGTGGTGAACGAGGCGCTGCGCTCGAGTTTTCCCTCGCCATCGTAGGAAGTCTCTGCACTGGATTCGATGATCGATAGCTCAGTGCTGGGATCTGCGTCGTTCTTCTGGTCGGTGAAACCCAGGAGCCCGAGGATTCGACGGATCGGTCGTGTGACCAGGGTCTGTAGCGCGACATCGCTGTTGAGCGTCGCATCGAACGCAGAAGAGTGATCGAGTTCGGTCTTGGCCTCGTTTTCGGCCGAGGCCTCCTCCAGGATGATCACGCTCACCAGATCGCCGATGCGTTTCGCGCGGTTCTCGAAGGCCAGGAAGCGACGTGACTGGTCACCTCTCCAAAGTGCTCCTTCGGCGGGTCTTGGCGCTTCGACCAGAGGCTCGGGTGGTGCGAGCAGAGCCGGGGGCTTTTCGACCAGGGAAGGCAGTTCTTCGATGTTCGCGCAGGCCGCAAACAGAATCGCCGCGCTGGTAGCGATGCAGAAACGTCGCATCAGCGAGCTCCGACTGCCGCGGGTGCACTGCCGGGTCGAGTAAGCCGAGCTTGACCCGGTCCGGTGATCTCCGCATGAAAACGCTTTCGCGTTCCGGGATTCTCGAGCCGGATGCGCTGCCCGAGCCCCCCGCCTTCGAGAGCGCGAGCTTCGATCATGAGTTCCAGGCCAGAACCAAGGGCGTCGACGCGCACGGTATCACCGCGTCGTATCAGCGGTTCTGCCACGAGATGAGAATGCGTCAAGGCGTGGCCTTCCGGCAGGCTTCTCGCGAGTCGCAGGCCGTAGACGGACTCGGCATTCGTGATCACGTCGCGCGGAAGTTGGCGCAGGTCCCTCGTTTCGTGGCGCAGTTCGGGTACCCCCAGGGAGGTTCCCCGGCGCAGCGCCGAGCTGGTCACGACGACGGCAATCCGCACGACTACATCGGCGCTCACTCCGCGACGGATGCTCTTCGTGCCGGTATCTGAGCTGCTGGAGAACTCGAGTTGCGCACTGACTCGTCCCAGGAAGTCCTCGCCATCCCGAAACAGCAGGCGCAAGCGACCGAGCTCAGAAGGCACGATGAAGGCGTTTGGCAAGTTCCAGTTTTCCAAGGTGACGTTCTGTTCTGGCCACGGCATGCGATGTCGAAGAGCCTGCTCGAAGCGATCTCGAACGAATTCCGGAAGCACCTCGCGATCCACCGGCGCGGTTTGAACCTCTTCGGCCGACGCGGGTAGCGCGGCGCAGAGCGAAAGCAGAATACCGAGCAGAGCGCGGTGCATTGGGTTACCTCTGCGTTACGAAGCGCAGCATGTCATCTGCGGTCGAAATCACACGCGTGTTGGCTTCGAAGGCGCGCTGCGCCACGATCAGGTTCACGAGTTCTTCGGCGATGTTGACGTTCGCCTCCTCGAGTGCACCCTGGGCCAGCTGACCGAACGCGTCTTCCCCTGGATTCCCTGAGACCGGTGATCCGGATGACTCGGTTTCGCGGAAGAGGTTCTGCCCCATCGCCTCCAGGCCACCTGGGTTCGAGAAGCGCATGAGCTGAATCTGCCCGACTTCTGTTGTCGAAGTACTCCCCGATTGGGCGACCTGCACCCGGCCATCATTGGTGATCGTGATGTTTGTCGCGTCGTCGGGAATCGTGATCGGCGGCGAAAGCGGGAGACCCGAAGAGTTCACGAGGTTTCCCGAAGAATCCAGCTGGAACGCACCACTGCGAGAGTAGGCTGTGTCACCGTTGAGACGCTGAACTGGAAAGAACCCGGCTCCTTCGATCGCGATGTCCAGAGCCTGACCCGTTTGGCGCAATGAACCGGGTGTGTGGATGGTTTGCGTGGAAACGACCCGCACGCCTCGTCCGAACTGCAGACCTGAAGGTGAATCTCCTTCTTCTGCGGGTGGACGCACCGTCTCGTACAGAAGATCTTCGAACTGTGGACGCACCCGTTTGAAGCCCGTCGTAGCGATGTTCGCCAGATTGTTCGCGATCGCATCAATACGGACCTGTTGTGCGACGGTGCCCGTCACGGCGGTGAACATTGCGGAACTGCTCATTCAATCTCTCCCCGGTGCTACTACGTCTGGCTCTGGATCAGTTTCTGTGTGAGTTCGTCGTTGATCGTGATCGATCTCATCGCCGCCTCGAAGATCCTCGAGGCCTCGATGAGTGAGACCATCTCTGCCGCAACATTGACGTTGGACTCCTCCACGAAGCCCACTGCGAGCGCAGGATTTTCTACGTCAACTAGCCCGGCCTTTGGTTGAGCCGCGATCAGACTCTCACCCGCCTTGGAAAGGGACCCGGGATTTTCGAAGCGCACGATGCGTAACCGTCCGACCTCTCCCAGTTCGGTCATGAGGCGACCATCCCCGGTCAACGTTCCCTTCTGAGTATCAGGGACGATCAGCTCGCCTCCTGCTCCGAGAACTGGTCTGCCGTTCGGCAAGACGAGGCGCCCGCGTGAATCCAGACGGAAGTCTCCTCGGCGTGTGTAGTACTCGCCGCCATCGGCGCCTTCTACGACGAAGAATCCGTCGCCCTCGACGGCTGCCTGGAGTGGGTCGCCAGTCAGCCGATTGCTGGCCGGTGAGAGATCCAGATTGGTCTCAGGGGTGCGTGCAAAGCTCAGGTCCCCCGCGAGGACCGTGTCGAAGCGTGTCGTGTCTCGCCGAAACCCCGCGGTCGAGATATTTGCGACGTTATTCGCGATCGCATCGAGTTGCTGTCGGCTCGTCGATGCACCTGAGTATCCAATGTAGAGTCCTGAAGACATGGTCCGCTAAGTGTGCAAGCGGGATGCCGGGCGACGCTGTCAGCCGGGTTCTTCAGTGCGGCAGTGTTGCGCTCGCTGACCCGGGAAGGATCTGCCGGGTGGGCAGAAAGCAACTGCTCACAACCAGGTCGATCCGATGCTCTTCAGCGTCGTCGGGTTTCGCGGGCGGTGTCGTGGTCTCTGGAGATCTGCCCGGCTGAGCGCCGTCTTCATCGTCCAGCGGAAGCTTCGAACGGCGATCGCGGTGCGGTTGCTCGCGACGCTCTCTTACGGATCGAATCGGTCGTTCTACGGGTTCGAGTGCGCGGAGGGTGTCGTTCATCATCATGAGAAGACCTCCTGCCCATCTTCGTAGGCTTTCTTGGTACTGGCAATCAGTTCCTCTGGATCGGCGTCCTGAAGACCCAGGATATGTGCGCCCGCACAACTGAGTATCGGAAGCCCCTTAGCGGGTTCTGGACGTCCATACCCGAGCGTGTGGCATAAGATGTCGGCGATCTGAATGAGTGCTGCGAGCGGCCTGGCCTCTTCCGGAGCACTCTCGGGATCGTGATGCGCGCTTACCGCCTGTGCGAGTCGTTCAGAGACACCCCACTTGTCCAGGAGCAAGCCCCCGACCTGTGCGTGGTCGAAATCGAAGGCCTCTCGTTCGGCGCTGATCGCATCGCTCTCTCCTGCTTCCACGGCGAGTACGACGGCCTGGTAGGCATCACTTCGTTTCGCAATTATCGCCAGCTTGCCGATGTCGTGGAGCAGTCCGCCCAGGAAGGCCTCTTCCTTGCGCAATCCCGTCACTTGTTCCGCCAATGACGAGGCTGTAATACCCCCCGCACTGGCGTGATTCCAGAGCAGGCGCTCAGTGGGTCCGAAATTCGCGAACACGTCCTTGAGCGAAGCGGCGATGACTACTGACCGCAGGGTCGAGTAGCCGAGAAGCACGATCGCCTGAGGGAGCGTCTCGATTTCGCGAGGCATGGAGTAGAGCGAGGAGTTCGCGAGTTTGAGTACCTGCATTGCCAGCCCCGCATCCCTGGTGATCAGTTCGGCGAGGTTGTTGATATCGGTGTCCGGATCCTCCACCTGGCGCAGAACTTCTGCTGCGACCGGGGGCATGACCGGAAGGTCCCGGGCGTGTTCGACGAAAACGTGTGCGGCGTTCGGCAAAATTGACCTCTATCCGTGAAGTACCTTGCGGAGAATTCCCGAAATATCGATCGACTCCAGATGCTCGGGAACAGACTGGCCCGTACAGATGCAGGCCAGCGGCCGATTGCTGCGAACGACGCAGTTGTACAGCTCTCCGTACACTCGCGTTTCGTCCAGCTTGGTCATGATCAAACGCGACCAGCGAAGTTCATCGTACGCGTCGATGATTTCCCGAGAATCGGCCGGTCGCATGGCGGCGGAGAGTACGAGCATGGCTTCAGCATCTCCGGCCGCTTCGAGCCAGGGAGAAAGCTGCCGCATGGCGAGAGAGTCGCGGTGATTTCGTCCCGCGGTATCGACCAGGATGCAGGTCTTGTCCTCGGCGGCGTCGATACGGCGCGTGAGTTCTTCAGGAGATAAGGCGACCTCTACGGGCACGGAGATCATTTCGCCGAAACGCAGCATTTGCTCGACGGCTGCCACGCGGTGCACATCCGTCGTGATGATCAAGACGTCGTCCTCACCCGAGCGCGCCGCGCGAGCCGCCAGTTTTGCGATCGTGGTGGTTTTGCCGACGCCCGTCGGTCCGATAAAAACCTGTACTCGGCTGGCCGGACTTCCACGTTCCGCGCGTGAGAGATCAGCGCGCATCTCCGCTGCCAGGTTGAGTTTCAGGCGATCCAGGTCGCCGAGTGATCCCGTCTCTACCTTCGCGACCACGCGTTGCACAAGAGAGCGCGTCAGCGGTTCGTCGAGTCCGCGACCCATCAAGAAGTAGAACAGGCGCTGTGCTGCAGCTCCTTGTTCATCTGCCCCGAGAGTCCCCGCACCGGCCATCGATGCCAGCATCGTACGGATCTGACCGAGATCCGAACGCAACTCACTTGGATGGAAACCCGCCTGCTCTTCGAGACTGCCGACGGCCTCCCGCAGGGAGCGAACTTCATCGAGTACCGGGTCGATCGCCTGCTTCATCGCCCAGATGTCCTGATAGGCTCCGCTCGGATCTCGCTTCGTGCGATTGAGATTCGTGCGGCCGAGTTTCTTGTGGTCGAGATTCTTGTAGTCAAGATTCGGAGTTCGGGATCCCGGAACCTCGATAGGTGTTGCCTTTGGAGATTTTTCGACGGCCGCAGTTACCTCGAGGACTTTGCGTCCCAGCAGCCCGAACAACCCCGCATCCTTGCGCAATGATCGGCTCGAGACGATGACCGCGCTCGGGCCGAGGGTCTCGCGCACCAGGCGGAGTGCCTGTTTCATGTCTACTGCTTCAAAGGTTTTTACTTGCATTGCCGGGACTCAGCACGTTGTTTCAGGACAGATTCACCGTGCCGATGGACTCCACCTGAAGATTGGGTGCGAGCTCGTTCGCCGAGATCACACCGCAGCGCGGTAGGAAGCGTTCGACCATCTTCCGAACATGTGGTCTCAGATCGGGGGTGCAGAGAATGGTTGGGTCGGGATTCAGCACACTCACCTTTGACACGGATTCACGAATGGCTCCGACGATCTTCGCAATCGATCCTGCATCGAGCGTGATTAGAGTACCGTGCTCCGTACGCTGGATCGAACTTGAAATCATCTGTTCGATGTCAGGGGAGAGCACGAGGACACCCATGCTGCCATCTGGCGCCAGCTGCGCAGAAATCTGGGCTGCCAATCGCTCGCGAACCAGCTCTGTTAAAAGC
Organism: bacterium; assembly: GCA_024226335.1. Classification (NCBI taxonomy): domain Bacteria; species bacterium. The sequence continues at coordinate 39,657 of JAAELY010000440.1, read as the reverse complement.
TCTGGATCCTTAGTTTTCGGCGCGTAATCGCCGATTGCTTCCAGGATCGTCGGCAGGTCACGGACCGGAACCGACTCGCGCAGCAGGCTCTGGAGCACCTTTTGTACTCCGCCGAGCGGGATGATTTCGGGAACGACTTCGCTCACCAGCTTCGGTAGCGTCTGTGCGACAGCATCGAGCATCTCCTGAGTTTCCTGACGTCCGAGCAGGTCGGAGGAGTGCCGCCGGATCAGCTCAGTCAGATGAGTCATGATCACGGACGCCGGATCGACGACCGTATAGCCCGAGGTCTGTGCCTGGTCCTTGTGATCGTTCTTCACCCAGAATGCGGGCAGGCCGAAGGTCGGATCCTTGCTCTCGATGCCTGGTAGCGCCGGGCCGCCACCGGGTGGCGCGATTGCGAGTAGGTGGTCTGACAGAACGCTTCCGTGGCCAGTGCGAACACCGCGCACGAGTATGGCGTAGTCCTCTGCACCCAATCGGAGATTGTCGCGAATGTGGATCAGGGGCACCGGGAAGCCCATCTGTGTGGTGAACTCGCGTCGGAACGTGCGGATGCGATCGAGCAGTTCCCCGTTCTTGTTCGGATCCACCAGGTCGATCAGTCCGTAACCCACCTGAAGTTCGAGAGAGTCGGGAGGTTGCAGGAGGTCGGCCGGCCGTTCGGGTGCGACTTCCTGCACTTCTTCTTCGGGTACTCCGGCCGCGCCTTTCTCGGCCTGCGAACGCTGATAGGCGCCCAATGCCAGTCCGGCAGAAAGAATACCAAAGGAGAAAGTCGGCAATCCGGGTACCAATGCTAAAGCACCCAGGACCGCTGAACTCACCGCGAGCGGAATCGGGCTGTCCCAGAACTGGCTTCGGATGTCTTCAGAAAGATCGCTGTCGGTTCCGGCGCGGGAGACGATTACGGCTGCAGCGATCGCGATCAGCAGCGAGGGCACCGCCGAGATCAACCCGTCGCCCACCGTCAGGAGGGTGTAGGTACCGGCGGCTTCGGCGAAGCTCATGTCGTTTTGCATCGTGCCGATCGCAAGACCGCCGAGAATGTTCACGATTGTGATCAGGAAGCCCGCAATCGCATCGCCTCGAACGAACTTGTTGGCACCATCCATCGTTCCGTAGAAGTCCGCTTCTTCCTGAATTTGCTTGCGGCGCTGGACGGCCTGCGTCTCGTTGATCATGCCGGCGTTCAGGTCCGCGTCGATGGCCATCTGCTTGCCGGGCATCGCATCCAGGGTAAAGCGCGCTGCGACTTCGGCGATGCGCCCGGCGCCCTTCGTGACGACCACGAAATTGATGATCACGAAGAGCAAGAAGACGACGATACCGACTACGAAGTTTCCACCGACGACGAATTCGCCGAAGGCCTGGATCACGTTTCCAGCTGCCGCGGTTCCTCGATCCCCATTGAGCAGGATCAGGCGTGTCGAAGCGATGTTCAGGGCCAGGCGATACAAGGTGACCAGCAGAAGAACAGTCGGGAAGACGGAGATGTCGATCGGTCTCCTGACGAACACTGCCACCAGCAGGATCAGGAGAGCGACGCTCAGATTGATCGTCAACCCCAGGTCGAGGAAGACCGGTGGCAAGGTGACGAGCAGGATCGCCAGGATGGTGACGATCCCTCCGCCCAGCATGAGCTGTCCGGTTACGTTTGCGTTTCGCTGTTCCGTAGCAGCTACCACGCTCGACCTCGCTGGCTATCCACGCGATAGATGTAGGCAAGCACCTCGGCTACAGCCTGAAAGAGGGACTCGGGAATGATCTGTCCGATCTTCACGGATCGGTAGAGGGTGCGCGCAAGGGGACGATTCTCGACGATGGGGACTCCCGACTCGCGTGCGAGTTCGCGAATCTTCAAGGCGAGGAAGCCCGCTCCCTTGGCCACCACGATGGGCGCGACCATCTCGCCTCGCTCGTAGCGGATGGCCACACTGATGTGCTCCGGGTTCGTGACGACCACATCGGCATTGGGTACGGCGTCCATCATGCGCTGTCGGCTGCGATCCATCATCATGCTGAGCATGTGACTGCGGACCATCGGATCACCCTGGCTCTGTTTGTGCTCGTCTGCGACTTCGCTCTTGGTCATCTTCATGCTCTTTTCCGTCTGCCAGAGCTGGTAGGAATAGTCGATGGCTGCGACCAGAATCAGCGCAACTGCGCCCGCGAGCAGAGCTTTGAGAACGACGTCCATCTGGAAAGCGACCGCCAGGACCAGGGGGAGCTGTTGCAATCCACGGTACTCCGCGAAGTTTGGCCAGATCGCGAATGCGATGGCAGCGCCCGTAATACTCATCTTCAAAATTGACTTGGGGAGTTCGATGACCATCGTCTTCTTGAAGACGCGCGATGCGTTCTTCATCGGACTGATTTTTGAGGCCTTGGGTCGGATTTTCTTGGGCGAGATATTGCCTCGCGTCTGTAGTAGTCCAGCGCCCAGGCCTCCCACTACGGTGGCCGTAAACACGGGGATCAAGACGACCACAGCGATTGAGAATGCCTGGCGAAGCAATTGCGCCGCCGAGTCGACTGTGAGTTCAGTGGGTGGCTCCCAGAGACGCGGAAAGGCCACGATGGCCTTCTGGAGAACCCTCGGGCCGAGAAACATGAGTACTGTCGCGACCGCGAGCAGATTGGCGACGGTGTACACCTCCTGGCTCGACGCAATACTGCCCTCGCGCGTCGCCTCGGCGCGCTTTTTCGGTGTAGGTTCCTCTGTCTTTTCGAGATCGTCTGCCATGGCCTATCTGCCCACCAGAAGCGCCACGTCGGATACGAGTACTTCATAGACTCGCAGGATCGTCGCCGTCGTGTCGGGGATCGAGATCATTACCGCCAACATCCCGACCATCACGGTCAGGGGAAGTCCTACGTTGAAGATCGAAAGTTGCGGATTGATCTTGTTCATGAAGCCCAGCATCACGTTGATCAGGAGCATGATCCCGGTGACAGGGGCAGCGACACGAGCCCCATCCTCGAAGATCTTTCCCGCGGAACTCATCAAGGTCTGGGCGAGTAGCGGTCCTTGGATTTCGCCGCCGATCGGAAAGTTCTGGTAGCTGGCTGCGAGCCCGCGTAGCAGCATATGGTGACCATCGATCCCAAGGAACAAGAACGCAGCGAGGTTCGTGTGCAGGCTCGCGATCACCGTGCCCTGGCTCTGCATTTCCGGATCGAATCCATTGGCCATGGCGAAGCCCATCTGCCGCCCCATGATCGTACCGGCCATCTGGAAGGCGGCAATCATGAAGCGTGCTACGAGACCGATCGCCAGGCCTAGCAGGAGTTCACCGGCCATCGCGTGCATGACCAGGTCCATGGTATCGGGCAGCTTCTCAGGAAGTGCGGCGCTACCCAGTAGCCCTGAGATCGCGAAGATCAACAAGATGCGAAACCGGGTAGGCAGAGATCGACGCGAGAAGATCGGTGCGCCGATGAATAGACCGGCGACTCGCGCAGATACGATCATGAGGGTGATCAGCACGACAGATCCCTATCCGGCGAGAGTCAATCCGGGGGCGTGCGTAAGGATCAGGCGCAGAAAGTTCATGAGTTGCGCGAGAATCCAGGGCAACAAGAAGCCGATCACCGCTGCAATACCCGCAATCTTCGGTACGAAGGTCAAGGTCTGCTCGTTGATGCTCGTCAGTGTCTGGACGAGCGAGACCGACAAGCCGATCATCATTGCGGTTCCCAGGATCGGAGCTGCGACTAGCGCTGCGGTCCTCAGCATCTCTCTGTAGATCTCGACCACGAGTTCGATACTCATACGATTCCCCTAACAAGTGCTCCGACGACCAGATTCCAGCCGTCAACCAGCACGAAAATCATCAATTTCAATGGAAGCGAGATCATGACTGGCGGGACTACGATCATGCCCATCGAAAGAAGCGTCGAAGCAACAACCATGTCGATCACGAGGAACGGGAGAAACAGCATGAATCCGATCATGAAGGCCGTGCGCAGTTCGCTCAGCATATAGGCCGGGACCAGCAACGAGAGGCTGATCTCTTGAGGCTCCTCGGGTAGGGGGCGATTCGAGATTTCCTCGAAAAGCAGCAGGTCTTCATCCCGTGTCTGACGAAGCATATAGTCGCGAAAAGGTCCGACGGTCGTGTCGAATGCAACACTGTTCTCGAGTTCACCGCGCAGGAATGGTCCTACCCCCGCTGCATAGGCCTGATCGAAGGTAGGCTGCATCACGAAGATGGTCAGGAACAGCGAGAGCGACATGATCACCTGCGTCGGTGGTGTCTGCTGGACGCCTAACGCCTGGCGCAAGAGAGTCAGCACGACCACGACTCGCACGAAGCAGGTCACCATCATGACCAGGGCCGGCGCAAGTGAGAGGACGGTAACGAGAATTGCGAGGCGGAAGGCCGGCGTGAGGCGCTCGGGGTCGTCCATGAGCGAATCGAGATCGCTCAACGCGTCGGTCATCATTCCGGCGCTCGGCTCCTGCGCTTGCACCGCTCCGGCTGTTGCCATCACCACGGCGAATGCAAGACATCGCACTCGGCCCGTATTACGCATCGAGCCCCTCAAAGCGACCGATCGAGTCGACCAGGTCTGCGCGATCTCCAGTCGGAAGCTGCCGGTTCAGGGCCTCGGAGAACGCATGCGATTCGCTGAGATCCGCCAGGGTGCGAATCGATTCTCCCCCCGTTCCAATCAGTAGACGCTGCCCTGCAACATCGATCAGCACGACCTGATGCCGTGGACTGATGTTGCGGCTCGCGACCACTTCGATGCGCGCGTCCGTTCCGCGGATCTGTCCCCGCTTGTTGCGGGTCCACCACGCCAAGCCGAAGCCGGTTCCCGAAATGAGTGCGATCGCCAGGCAGATGCGCGCCAGAGGAACGGCCATCGGTGTCGGAAAGGCCGCGACGGGCGGTGTTTCTGACACCGACGCGGTCGCTGGTTTCTGATCAGCGGATTCCTCGGCGCGGGCGTCTGTGCACGCGATCAAAGCGACGAGGCAGATCAAGATCGACCACTTCATGTCAGGCTCTCCACGCGTTCGGTCGGGCTGTGGACCGACATGACGCGAACGGCGTAACGATCGTTGACGACGACGATCTCTCCGAGTGCAATCGGATGACCATTGACCATGATGTCCACTGCTTCACCAGCGAGTCGTTCGAGTTCCACGATCGATCCCTGGCCAAGATCCAGGAGTTCCTGAACCCGCATCTGGGTGCGACCAAGCTCGACGGATACGCGAAGAGGTACGTCGAGCAGGAGCTCGATACCGTCTTGTTGTGCGTGTTCGGTGACGTCCTCTTCCGGCATCGTCCTTCCTCTCTCCTGCTACTGGAGTGCAGCTTGCACGGCGGATTGCTCCGCCCAACCGCGCGCGATGATCGAGTCGATTACCGACTTGCGGTTGATGAGTTCATCAACAGTGGCGACCGCGAGTTGTTCCCGCGTAATCGTGCCCTTGCGGACCAGAATCTGACCAATGCTGCGATCGATGAACGTACGCTTCATTTCTCGTCGGTTGGTGATCGATACGCCATAGTTCAGGTTGCTCCTCCCGATGCGGCCCGTGAAGATGTGCTCGCCCTCGATCTCCATATCGATGTCCTCACCGATACCGCGATCGAGTTCGATGATCTCTCCAGGCTCCAGGGATCTGACGCGGGATGTCGGGAGCAGCGCATCTCCAAGATGTGCGGCTAACGAGATCTCTGTATCGCAGAGGTTCTTTTCCAGGTTCATTCGCCAGTTCGGATCAATCTCTTCGCCCACGCGAGCGGAAGTCGCATCAAAAAGCGGCTCCAGACTTGTGTAAGGCATGACGAAGTAAAGAGGCGATGCGGGAAGAACATCGCCGGCGACATTGATCGTGGCGATGTGACAGATTTCCTGATCGGGAATCGTGCTCAACATGTGCACGGAGCGATCCGACCGGACTGCTTCGACCTGCAAGGGGAACCACGGCTTCCAGGAGTTCTCGAGGTCGCGCAGCATGTCATCGTGTGATCTCTGCAAGAGGCTCGCTTCGATGTCAGAGACCTCGCGGTCGGGAGCCGAGTCAGCGACACCCAGTCCCCCCATCAATGCATCGATCAGCGCGTAGAGGATGGTGGAATCGAAGATCACCACGCTATAGCCACGCAGTGGATCGAGATGAATCACCTGGAAGAGCAGGGGGCGACCCTCCAGTCGAGTGCGGAAGTCTCCAAACTTCAGAAGTTCCACGCCGAGGAATTCCGCCCGAATCGGGAAACGAAGACTCTTCGTGAGAGTCACCTGGGCGAAAGGCGCGAGCCTGTTGAAGACCTGTTCCAGGACCGGGAGCTTCCGCCGCAGAATGCGTTCGTGACTCCAGCTCGGATCACTGAGATCCACCGGTGCAGCGCTCTGCAGGGGCGCGAGGGAGTCCGGGCCGGTGGGGATGTCACCGGAACGGATTCCTTTGACGAGGCGATCGACCTCTTGCTGTTCGAGCACGCGTTCACTCATTGCACGACGAACTCCGTGAAAAAGATCCGTTTCGCCTTGCCGGTGACCAGAAGTGCGTTTACCCGCAGGAGGATCTCCTCGCGCAGGAAGTTCTTGCCCTCAATCGTGCGAAGATCTTCGAACGACTTGCCTCCGAGCAAGCTGATGATCAGATCGCGCATCTGCGGAAGTCGCTGGTCGAACTCCGAGGCGACCTTGTCTTCGGATAGCTCGATATCAGCTTTCAGCTTCAGATAGCGATCGCGGTCCTTGTCGCTGATGTTCACCACGAACGGTTCGAGATGAACGATCTTTCCCATATGATTTTCTGCCGGAGCGGCGGCGGCTTCGTCTTCTTCCTCATCGCCGGAGGCGATGTCCATCTCCGGCATCGGTACCTCGACATCGACTTCTGCCGCATAGTCCACGCCATCGACGACACCGCGCTGACGCTGTTGCCTCTCTTGCTCGGCGAGTTGCTCGGGGGTAGGCCCGGCCTCGGCGACTTCTTCAGGCTCCTCACCGAAGAACAGGAACCCAGCTCCTGCGCTCGCGATTACGAGTACAAGCGCGGCTGCCCCCATCAAGATCAACTTCTTCTTGCCGGCTCCCGCAGGCTCGTCGGCGATGATCTCGGAAGCTTCCTGTTCCTCGGTTGCCTCAGTCTCTTCAGTCTCTTCAGCCATGCCTCATCCCCCCAGATTGAGAATTGCCGTCACCAGCGGCGTGCTTGCTAGTTGCCGAGTGCCACCAGTGACGAGAGCAGGTCGTTCGTGGTGCTGATCGTTCGAGTATTTGCCTGGAAGGCGCGTTGGGCGATGATCAGCTTGACGAATTGCTCTGCCAGGTCGGTATTGGACTGCTCCAAAAACCCGGATCGGACGGCACCGAACTCCGATTGGTTCGGCGAACCGATGATTGGGTTGCCTGAACTATTGGTCTCGGCCAGGCTATTGCCTCCGAGTCGGTTCAGGCCGTTCACATTTGGGAAGTTCGCCAGGGCGATCTGGGCGAGACGATTGGTCTCGCCACTGGAGAACGAACCGGTTACGAAACCGGACTCGTCGATATCGACTGCCTGCAAAGAACCGGCAGCGAATCCGTCCTGGTTCATGAAACGAACGAAGTTGTTCACGCCCGAAGCCGACGAGCCACCAAACTGGGTGGTGCGATCGGCACCCGTTCCACCCGATGAGGTCTGGGTACCGAAGTCGAAGGCCAGAGGATTCGTCGGACCCGCGCCGTTCCCCCAATTCCAGGCGAGAGGCGTCGTGACAGGGTTGGTATCGCTGGCGTCGATGACGTCATCACCGTTCGTGTCGAAATCGAACGAAAGCTGTGTACCAGCCGTATTGCCGCTAACCGTGGCCAGAGTTCCATCTGTGTTGAAGGAGAGCGATCCGCTCTGTACCGGGAAGAACTGAGTCGCCGTACCCTGGGTCATTCCGTACGTGGAAACGTCGAGTTCACCCCGGTTGACGCCTGCATACCAGTACCAGGAATTCGTCGACGCGTCGTTCTTGCGGAAGTACACCAGAAGACTGCGCGGATTACCCTGAGTATCGAAGATGCGGATACCGGTCTGGAAGTTCGAAGTATTGACCGGGTCCAGAGGATCGAACCCGGTCGCTCCGCCCGTCAGAGCGGTTTCGTTTGGATCCAGATTGACACTGACCTCAACGGTCTGGGTCGCCTGGGGGACCGATGACACGGAGGACAAATCGATCGCAGACAGCGCGCCGTTCGGGATGCCGGCCGGTGTAACACCGAACCCGAGTACGGACTGGCCTTGTTCATTGACCAGGAACTGCTGGTTGTTCAGACGGAACATACCAGAGCGTGAGTAGAACACGCCGCTCGTATCCTGGATGATGAAGAAACCGTTTCCGTCGATGGCCAGGTCGGTGGTAACACCCGAGGACTCAAGCGAACCCTGAGTGAAGTTCTGTGTGACTCCGTTGAGTCTCGAACCAGAACCGATCTGGGAGGCTCCACCGGCGCTGCCGAGGTTTCCCGAAAGCACATCCACGAATTCGGCCCGAGCCGACTTGAATCCGATCGTGTTGATGTTGGCGATATTGTCACCGACGACAGAGATCTGCTGTCCGGAGGCGTTGATGCCGGATACTCCGGCGAATAGACTGGTCATGATTCCCATTGCAAACTTCCTTTTCTACTTCAGCTAGCGAATTCGAGAAATGCTACTCAGCTCAACTTGTTGATTGTTCACTGTCAGGACCGGGAGACCGTCGACGATCCGAACCGACTGGACGATTCCCGAAGACATCATGTCCAGGGAGCGGGAGAACCCACTGCCTGCTCTCGCAGCACGCGCATCGAAGTTGTAGGTCGCCCCGACATCCAGGCTGATCGGAGTTCCACCACCTTCGGCCTCGCGAATCACCACGTTGCCCGCTTCGTCGATGCTCAACGGCTCGAAGACCACGTCGGTTTCTTCACCGTTGGGGAAGCGCACACGCGCCTGGCCATCGCGGAGCCATACATCGTAATCCCCGGCCGCAAGCGGAATTCGAGTGCCGTCCTCCGTCGCGCGACTCAGGATCGCACCGCCGATGCTCACGTCAGCTTCATCCTTCGCCTGTATCAGCACGAAGTCTGCTGACTCTTTCAGTTGGATGTTCAGTCGAGGCGAGTCACCTGTGGGTGGGACCGTCAACGCGGCTGTATCCAGATCGACCGAGTGACCGATCAGCGAAACTGGATCCAATGGGCTCGAGCGCTGGTCCGAGCCCGCGTCGATCAGGCGGTCGAGTCGTTCGTTTACGCCCGAGAGCTCCTCGGCCATCTTGATTGATTGCTCGAGTTGGCTGAAGGTGGCCAGCTGCTCGTTCATCTTCGAGACATCCTCTGGGTTGAGAGGGTCCTGGTTTTGGAGTTGTACGAGGAAGATCTTCAGAAACGCATCACGGTCGAGCCCCGCTTGTTGGAGCGAAGTGTCCGAAGTTGAAAAGTCACTTCGTGCCAGGTCCAGCGAGGTTGTGGGATCGATTTCCATTTCTATTCCTTTCCTCTCAGATCCGGATGTCGACGGTTCCGAGGGTGTTGATGTCGCTACGGTGAATCAGAGGAGCCCCATTCGACGTGAAGCCGGCCGGGCTCGAATCCTCACCGCGACTCCGGGAGCCGCGATCCTGTTCTGGGGACTTCCCGAATACGTAGGAGTCTTCAGCGCGTTCACTGTCGACGTCGAACTGATCGATTCGCAGCCCGTGGCTTTCCAGGGACTGTCGCAGCTCGGCCAGATGCCGAACCAGAAGGTCAGCGACCGGCATATTGTCGGCCAGCAAGCTGACGCTGACGCCGTTTTCGCCGATGGTGACCTGAACCCTCAGATCACCGAGTTGCGGAGGATTCAGGGTGATCCGGGCCGTACCTCCACCTTCGTGAGCCAGCACGCGAAGCTCGCGCACGATCTCGGACTCGGTGCGCGCAGGAAGTTCCGGCAGGGCGCGAACATCTCGACCGGTCTCGCGGGATTCGCGTAGTGCTGTGGGATCGGAGATGGCCAGCGCCTCGGCGCGTGGCGCTGTCTGCGCGGACTCCTGGTTGGTGTTATTGCTGCCAGCGAACCCGGGGTCTTGTAGCGCGGCTTCGGGATCGCGGTGCTGAGGAGAAGAGCCGAAGTCGTTTGTATCTGCCTGAGCGTGGCTCTGCGGCATGGCTTCGCGCGGCGCTTCGATCGTATCTCCGGCCTGGAAGACCGGTTGCGGCGCTGCTTCGAATACTCGGGGTGCGGCAAACTCTTCGGTGCCAGTGCCGGCCGACACACGTCCCGCGACCTCAATCGGTGTGAGGTTCTCGTTGGCGGGCTGGGGTGTGGAAACGGGCAGAAGCTCGGGCAGCTCAGGAGTTCGAATTTCGGCTTCGGGTTCTTCAGCGCCCGTCAATTGATCGAGTACGGTTAGAAGCGAGTCTTCGGCTGGAGCTTCGGATTCGCCGGTCTGGTCTTCTACCGGAACGTCCACTTCACTGGCTCCTTCTGCGAAATTGAGTGAGTTCTGCTGCGAGACCTGGCCCCGCAGAATGTTTGCAGCCTGGTGCAAAGCCAGTTCGAAGAGCTGGCCCTGAACAACGGATGCACCGATCTCCGCCAATGCATCGCCAGCCGCCGGTGCGCCGGTATCGGAGACTGCAGCCGGTGCCGCCGCGGGCGGCGGGGTCGGGAGCGGAGGCGGGATGAGTGCGGCGCTCATGGCTTGCCTCGTGCCATGAGCTTGGAGATGCGTACGGCCCGTTCGGGTGTCATGACGTTGAGAATCTTCCCGGCCGAACGACTGCTCATCGCGGCCAGTACGTCTGCGGCCAGTCCCGACGGAAGTTTCTCGAGCAGCACAGCCGCGTTCTTCGGCTTCATGGCCTGGTAGAACTCGATCAGCGTACCCAGATCGGCTGCCGGATCACCTTCTTGCTTGGAGAGCGCGTCTTCCAATCGCTTGTGCTCGGACAGAAGCTCTTCGAGTTTGCTTGCGATGTCCGCTTCGAGCATGCGTAAAGCGGATTGGCGCACCTCGAGTTCGAGTGCTTCTCGCGCCGCTTCAGCCACGCTCATCGGTACACCGGAGCCCGGCTCGTTCTGCGGCGTGTCGACCGCAACGGCGACCGGGGGAATCCAGAGCAACGGCACGATCCAGAGCAGAATTGCGAGTTCACGCCAGCGCATCGGGATTAACCTCCTGCTCTGAGTCGTGTGAACGCGCTTGCATCTGTCGAACGGTCTCATCGAGGCGCCGGGTCTCGCTGCGTTCGCGTTCCAAACGCTCCCGCTTTGCACGCCGCTCGATCGCATTTTCGATACCTCGAACGCGCATCCGCGCGCGCGCGGCTTCCTGGCGGGCTTCTTCCACCTGTAAGAGTGCGCGCTCACGATCCTCGACCACTGCTGCGGCCTGGAAACGCAAGGAACCCCGGTGACGTTCATCTGCCGTCAGGTCGGCAGCGAATCGAATCAATCGAGAGACTCGGTTGTCGCGCAGCGAAGCAGCGACTTCCGTGCGGATTCGAGCCAGGTGCTGATCGAGCCCAGTGACCGCAGCGCGCGCTTCTCCCAGCTTGCGCAGCGTACGGCTCTCTTCGTGCCGGGCCAGCTTCACGAGCAGTTCGAGTTTGGAGACGCGCTTCATTGCGGCTTCTCCTGGAGCAGCACAGCCATTGCCTGGAGCGTCTCGGCCATCGGGCAGACGTCGTCAACGGACTGACGCAGGAAGAAGTCGATGCCTTCGCGCAGAGCGATGGCTCGATCTACGGTCTTGTCACTTCCGCTCGCATACGCACCGACCTGGATCAGGTCTTCAGCATCGCGATAGGCCGCCAGTAGGGAACGAAGTGTCCCGGCGTACTCCCGATGCAGGGGTTGAGTCACCTGAGGCATAGCCCGACTGATGCTGGCCAGAACATCAATGGCGGGGTAGTGTCCGCGCTCCGCGAGGTCGCGCGAGAGCACGATGTGTCCGTCGAGAATTGCTCTCAAGGCGTCCGCAATTGGATCCTCGAAGTCGCCGCCTTCGACGAGTACGGAATACACGCCGGTGATGCTTCCGCGTTCGGTGCGACCAGCCCGCTCGAGCAGGTTTGGAAGCTCGGCGAATACGCTCGGGGTATAGCCCTTGGTCGTCGCGGGCTCTCCGCGGGCCAGACCGATTTCACGCGCTGCAAAGGCAAAACGGGTCACCGAATCCATCATCAGCAGGACGTCGCGACCCAGATCGCGGAAGAATTCTGCAATGGCGGTGGCGACGTACGCGCCTCGCATACGCAGAAGGGGAGGGGAATCCGAGGGAACTGCCACAACAACGGTGGTTCGGCGGGCATCGCCTAGTTCGCGTTCGATGAATTCTCGAACCTCTCGTCCACGCTCACCGATCAAACCCACGACGCGCACGTCGGCATCTGTACCGCGTGCGACCATGCCCATCAGAGTGCTCTTGCCCACTCCCGAACCGGCGAACAATCCGACTCGCTGTCCGCGGGCCAGCGTCGTAGTTGCGTTCAGCGCCCGTACTCCCACGTCCAGCGGATGTTCCAGAACCGGTCGGTTCAGCGATGGAATGGGCTCGACGTAGAGCGGGGCCGGGTGCCCAATGGGAAGTTCGGGGCCGCCGTCGATCGCGTTGCCGAGAGCATCGATCACTCGACCCAGCAGGAACTCACCCGCGTTTACCGAAGAACGGGAAGTGATTGGCCAGACGCGACAACCCGTACCGATCCCGCGGGTTCCACCGAGTGGAATCAACTGAAGTCGATCGTCTCGCAGGCCCACGACCTCGGCGCGCACGAACTCACCGTTCAACTCGATCTCGACGGAGCCACCGAGCGGAAGCTCGAGACCGGTGGTTTCGACGATCACACCACGCACCGCACACACGTGGCCGCCCGGAATCGGTCCGGTTGCTTCGGCACGTTCGAGGAGCTGTTCACTGATCATGACGCATCCTCCTCGGGACCATGGGCGTCGGGCGATGCAGGAGTCTTCTCGGAAAGCCCCCGTACTACGGAGTCGAGAATCCGCTCTGGCCGCCCGTCGAAGACCCGCGAGGGTGTTTGCAGCACGGCGCATCCGGCCTGCACCGAGGCGTCGGCTTGAACCGTGATCGAGGCGTCGGCCAGGTCGACCTCCAGCTCGGGGATATGTGCGCGCAGGAGTTCCGCATCCGAGGGTGCGACCCGTAGGGTCAGCACGCCTTGTTCCGCAGCCTCGGCAAGACAGGCTCGCGCCATGCGCACGACCGAGTCTCCATCCTGACGCAGTTCGCCCCGAATCAGTCTCCGGGTCAACTCGATCGCTGTCTCCGTCAACTCGCCTTCGAGTTCTTCGAGTCGCTTGTGGCGCAGATTCGCCAGCGAAAGGGCGATCTTTTGCAGTTCTTCGATGACCGGCGCGAGTTCCTTCATCGCCCCATCCCGGGCGCGCTGTTCACCTTCGGCCAGTCCGAGCCGGTGAGCTTCTTCCGGATCGATCTCGCGGGCGGGTCTCGTCTGCGCCTGCTCGAACTCGCACTGTGGCGTGAACTGACGCGGACTCGGCTGCGGCGTGGTCTGGTGTAGATCGACCAGTTCGGGACGGTGCAGGAAATCAGACGAGCTCATCGCCATCTCCTCTCCCCGGTACCTGGATCTCGCCGCGATCACTCATCTCGCGTGCGATATTCGCGATCTCCTGCTGTGCGCCTTCGACCTCCGACAGGCGAACCGGACCCATGGTATCCAGATCTTCCTGCAACGATGCGGAGACGCGCTGCGATACATTCGAAAGGAACTTCTCGAGCATCGCCTGCTCGGCTCCCTTGAGTGCGAGCACCAGTGTTTGCGTGTTGACGTTGCGCAGGACCATCTGGATGCCGCGGTCGTCGATCTGTAGCAGGTCGTCGAAGGTGAACATCCGCTCGCGAATCAGTTCTGCGACTTCCTCGTCGTGTTCGCCCACGCGCTCCAGGAGTGAGCCTTCGCTCGCCCGGTCCATATTCATGAAGATCTGGACGGCGACGTCGACGCCCTCCATCTCTTGCGCGTGCGACCCGCCTTCGAAACCCGAGATCTCGCGTTCGAGCGCTCGGTTGAGTTCGGCGAGCATGTCTTCGGAGATCTTCTCCATGCGAGCGATGCGCATGATCACGTCTACGCGCAGGTCCTCGGGCAAGGCCAGCAAGATCTCCGTGGCCTGTCGGGAAGGCAACTGGCTGACGATCAATGCGCATGTCTGTGGATACTCTCGACTCAGGATCCGGCCGACGACACGGGCATCGATCTCGGCGAGTGTATCCTGGATCTTGCCGAGCTCGACATCGGTGCGGCCGAGAATCGCTTCCATGCGATCTTCGTCGAAACCCTGCCGGATCAAACCTTCGATGCGTCGGGAACCGCCAAAACCGACCCCGCTACCGTCCATCCGACTGTTGAGGTCTTCTGCGACGCTCTCTACGGTTTCTTCGTCTGGCTCACCCAGGTCGATATCGGCGCGATTGATGCGAGCGATGTCGCGATCATTCATCTGGCGCAGGATGCCCAGCGACATGTCCTCGCCGAGAAGGCGGAACAAGATGGCCACTTTATGTGGCCCGGTGAGTCGCTTCTTTCCTACTCGCGCAGCCATTGTTTCATCGCGTCAGCAATGACCTTCGGGTCCTGGTTCGATAGCGTGCTCGCCAGTCGATCCGCTTCCGAGGCGATTGCGAGTTGAGGTTCTCCGCCGGCGCTGATCTCGCCAGTGGCGCCGGTTTCGGCCGAACTCACTGCGACGACGTTCGCCACCGCGAGCTGTCGCAGAGCAGGTCGAATGACCAGGAAGATCAGAAGGAGAAGTCCACCGATCACGGCCACAGAGCGCGCGATGCCCGGTAGGAGCATGAAGACCTCCGGGCTCTGCCAGATGGGCAGAGGCTCTGCCGCGACATCCTCGAGCGGCGAGCGGAAGGGCATGCTCTGGACTTCGATCAGGTCGCCGCGAACCTCGTCGAAACCCACTGCGCGTTTCACGATCTCCAGAATTTGTTTGACCTCTTCCGGCGTGCGCGGCTGGTATTCCGGAGTTGGAGCGGGCTCGCCTTCTACGGCCTCTGGGGTCGTGTAGGTTCCGTCCACCAGAACCGCGATCGAAAGCCTCTGGATCTCTCCCATCGGGATAACGGTATGGCTGCGGCTGCGGCTGATTTCGAAGTTGATCGTCTCGCGCGTCACGTTCTCGGTGCTCGGCTGGCTCGAGGATTCTTCGGCCCCGCCCGGAGGTACATTGCTTCGGGTTCCCGGGATTCCGGCAGCCGTCAGCCTGGGTTCGCTGCGACTTTCTTCCGTTCGCTGTTCACTCAGTACGGCGGTCTCTTTCGGATTGACGCGATCCTGGTCTTCTTCCACACGCCTGCGCTCGACCTGTGCGGCGACGGTGATCACCGACTTGCCCGCGCCGACGGCTGCATCGAGCAAAGTCTGGGCCCGACCGGCCAGCCTCTTCTCGATCGAGCGCTGTACATCGAGAGCTTCGGCGGCGAGCACATCGCTTTCGCTGCTCCCGGGTCTCGCGAGCAGACGGCCGCTGGTATCCAGGATGGTGACCTGGTTTGCGGCGAGTCCTTCGACTGCACCGGAGATCAGTTGGCCGATCCCGCTGACCTCGCCGCCGCTCAGCGCTCTTCCCGGGCCGAGGTTCAAGACGACCGAAGCAGTTGCCTTCTTCTTGGCGCGCTGAAAAAGCGCTTTCTCGGGAACGTTGATGTGCACTCGTGCCCATTCGACCTGGGCCAGGGCGCTGATCGTCCGCGAGAGTTCACCTTCCAGGGCACGGCGATAGCGCACACGCTCCTGAAATGGCGTCATTCCCAGACCGCCTTCATCGAATGCTTCGAAGCCGACAGGACCGTTGACGCCAAGACCCTTGCTCGCGAGTTCGAGTCGCAGGTCATAGACACGCTCGCTGGGAACCTGAACCGTGGTCCCGGCGTGCGTGAGTTCGTAGGGGACTTCTAGAGTCGCCAGTTCGTCGGCAATGCGTGCGGCATCTTTCGGCTCTAGCTGCGAGAACAGCGTGGAATACTCTTTCTGGCTCGCGAGATTCGTCAGCAAGGAAACTGTGCCGATCGTGATCATGGCAATGGATACGAACGCAACCCGTTGCGCCGCATTCAGACCGGCCCAGAAGCTGGCCAATCCCTGCAAGAGCTTGTCGAATCCGTTCAAGTTATGGGTCCTGTCTTCAATCTATTAGTTGGGTGACTGTAGGAGTCGGTTCACGCCATCGATCATGCGATTCCGCATTTCCATGAGCAGCCGGAATGAGCCTTCGGCGTTCGATACCGCGACCATCGTGTCGTGGATGGAACCTTTGCCATCCACGGCGAGTTCTTTGATCTTCGTGGCTGCCTCCACCTGGTCCTTGTTCACGCCTTCGAGAAACTTGCTGAGTTCACCAGCAAAACCGGTTCCTTCAACTTCTTTCGCTGCGCCGGGGCGCAGGTTCGCTAGCGCGCTGGGTCCTATGCTCTCGATCGCCATCAGAATTACCTGCCGATCCGCAGAGCCCGCTGCGCCATTTCGCGACTCGCCTGGATGACCGAGACGTTTGCATCGAACGAGCGCTGCGCGTTCATCAGGTTGACCATCTCCTCGACCGTGTCGACGTTGGGCATCAAGACGACGCCATCCTCATTCGCATCTGGATGTGACGGATTGAAGACTTCGCGAGGCGGTTTCTGGTCCGAGACCACACCGTCGATCCGTACGCGCTGGAACGCGCGGGACAGGCGATCGGAGAAAGTGCCTTCCGTGCCCACGGCCCGCAGTGCCGGATCCTGGCGCCGATAGGGTCCACCCGCGGCCGTCCTCGTGGAATTGGCGTTTGCCAGATTCGTGGTCGCGAGATCAACGCGCATGCGATCAGCGGCCAATCCCGAGGCGGCGATTTCCAGAGAAGAGAAGAAACTCATCGGACCTCCCTCGCGATGGGCATCAGTCCGCCCCACTTGTCCATCATTTCGAAGATCGCTTGATACCTCATTCGATTCTCCGTCATCTTCATGAACTCCTCCTCCATCGAGACGTTGTTCCCGTCGAGTCGGGCGGGAGCATCGGAGCGAACGATTCGGGAGCCAGCGTTGTCCATCGCTTGCGATTCAGACATATGCCGGGAACTCGATTGCCGGGGAGCGATCGGTGCCATGCGTTCGGAGCTTTCCCGCATCACGAGATCGAAGGACTTGTATCCGGGTGTGTTTGCGTTCGCGATGTTGGATGCGATTGCATCTTGGCGCGCGTTCTGATGACGAAGCACCTGCTCGAGCACTGTGGATAGTGGGTTTTCGATCAACGGCATTTCAAGACACCTCTGGCTGCACTGATTCGAGCATCAACGAAGCAATCAACGTGCCACGGAAACCGAGCGACATGCGGGTGCTCAACGGTCGCTTTCGCCAGATTCCGGGTCCCGAAGTGGGCAAGAACAGGCTCGTTCACAGTTCACCCGGCAGGTGTTGCCCGGTACGCGGAAGGGATGCGCTTCGCGCCGTGCCCGTTCGCGGCAGTGTGTCGGGTTCGTCGATGGTGTATTCGCGGATCTTGTTGCGGAGCGTGCGCAGGCTGATCCCCAGTTTCTGTGACGCACGTGTCCGGTTTCCGGTCATCTGCCGCAGGGTCTCGACGATCAGCCAACGCTCCATCTCTCGAATCGTTTCGAAGGGCAAGCCCCCAGAGGAATCGATTCGCTCGATCGGCGGACTCGCTGTCGCGCCGTGCAACTGGCTCAAGCCGAGTTGTTGCGGCTCCACAATCCGCCCGCGCGACGTAAGCACCAGACGTTCGACCAGATTCTCGAGTTCCCGTACGTTGCCCGGCCAGTCGTAGGCCTCGAGGGTCGCGAGAGTTGCTGCTGAGAGTTCCGGAAGTGGGCGTCCGGCGCGTCGATGGATGTCCAGAAAGTGACGTAAGAGCAAGCGGATGTCGTCAGGCCGCTCGCGCAACGGCTTGAGGCGAATGGGTAGAACATTCAGGCGATAGAACAGGTCCTCGCGGAAGCGGCCTGCGCGGGCTTCGGCTGCAAGATTACGATTCGTCGTCGCCACCAGGCGGAAGTCGACCGCGATCGGCCGGTGCGCACCGACGCGTTGTACCTGCTTTTCCTGGATCACGCGCAAGAGCTTCGCCTGGAGTCCGAGTTCGAGTTCGCCGATTTCATCGAGCAGAATCGTCGCGTTCTGAGCGAGTTCGAACTTGCCGATCGTTCGAGCAATTGCACCGGTGAAGGCGCCGCGTTCGTGCCCGAAGAGTTCGCTCTCGAGCAGGCCAGCTGGAAGGGCTGCACAGTTTACAGTTACGAGTTCTCGCGTTCTTCGGGCCGATGCGCGGTGGACCAGTTGGGCCAGTAGCTCCTTGCCGGTTCCGCTTTCTCCTTCGATCATTACTGTGGCGTCGCTTGCGGCGACTGAACGCGCCATTTCCAGCGTCGATAAAACTTCCGGATCTCGCGTGATGAATGGAATCGGTAGCTCTTCTCCCGAAGGCGCCGCGGCCCCTGCGTCACTCAGACGGTCGAGTGCGCGCGTCAAACTCTCGAGTTCGAAGGGTGCTACCAGGCAGTCCGTCGCTCCTTCGCGCAGGGCTTCGACCGCATTGCTTACGCTGCGCTCTCTCGTTACGAAAAGGCTTGGCGTCTCGTGACGACGGGCTGCGAGCAGAATCTCGCGCACGTCGGGCTCCAGTTCCTTGGCCTCGACGACCAGTCCGTCGAGTTCATCGTTCGAGAGTGCGTTCAACACATCGTTCAGGTCATGAAGTACGGTAAAAGGCAGGCCGTGCCGCTGAATTCCGGCGCGCACCAGTCCGTGGCCACATAGTTCAATCAATCCGATCATTGCAACGACCTCGCCGCAGCTGCTGCTCTTCGGGCTTCCTCGTGATTGCGAATCACGCGGTCCACGCGGCTCTTTGCCCGGTTCATCTGCGTCAGTTTCTCTGCTACCTGCGTGAAGGGCGTCTCACCGCTCGGGCGTTGCGGTTCCCCGTTCCTGAACAGTGCGTAGGCGTAAGCGTCACTCCACCAGGGGCCGACGAGCTTTCTCTCGCTCTTCAGCGTCTGCGCCAGTCGGGTGCGATCGCCTGTCTGTGCGGCGAGTTCCGTGACCGCGAGCAGGGCAGCTTTGCGAAATGGGTCTCCCGCCAGAGATTTTCCACTCGTCAGAGAGAGCCCTCGCGTCAATCTGAGCTGCGCTAGTTTCAACCGATGGGTCGCGACCTCGAGTTCGCCCAGGCGCAAGAGTACGGGTGGAAGCAGTACGGGTTCCGCGAAAACCTGGAGGGCTCGTTCGTAGCTTCGAACCGCTCTATCCAGGTCTCCTAATCGCACCTGGTTCTCCGCGGCCAGCGTCGCGAGGGCCAGTGCAAACGGCCCGGCCGTACCGCTGTCTGCCAGTTGCATCAGGCGGTGCGAAGCTCCGCGATCGTCATTGCGCTGGGCCAGGCAACGCACCTCACGCCAGGCAGCCAGCCCTTTGCGGATCGGTCGGAGTTCTCGGAGGGCAAGAGTGCGCGCCCAGCGAACACACGAGCCGCGGCGTTCAGCCCCGGCGAGTGCGTCGACCGCCAGTAGAAGCGCGTTCTCGTTGATGATGCGCGGGCGGAAGAACCGTTCGACGCTGTCGAGCAGTTCGGGATCTGGGTCGTTGCCCTTCTGAACCGCAGACGCGAGGCGGTCGACGAGCCTTCGCGTCAGATCATCCTGCGCCAGCAACTGAATCTCGTTTCCCGGCAGGGTCGCGAGGAGAGAACCGAGTCTTTGTTCAGCATCACCTGTACGGTCGCCCGGGTTGGGAGCGGCCGCGACCCGATAGGACAGGAGGGCGACTGCTGGAGAATCCGGAGCCAGGGAGACCAGCGAACCTGAATCTTTCGGCAGTGCGAGGCTCGTTCGACCCATAAGTCGCTGCACCTCCATCGACTCGATCGCAGCCAGGGCGGCTGTGTCCGGGTCGGGAGACGCGCTGCTGACCGCACTGGCCGCTTGCATGCTCTTTTCGAGTTTTCCCGCTTCGCGCAGTACGCGCGCGAGTACGAGACCTCCCAGGGCCTGGAGTCGCGGCTCGACATCTTCGCCTAGCGACTCAGCAATGACTTCATGTGCCTTTTCTGGATCTCCCAAAGCCGTCAAAGCAAAGCCGTGACGAATTGCGGCCAATGCTCCTGCGTGCTCGTGCCCATCTAGTCTTGCGTAGGCTTTCAGCGCACCGGCATCATCACCCACCGTGAACAGCGCATCCGCAATTCGCAAGGAGTGCCAGTTCTGGACCTCGGGCGAAAGCTGGTTTGGGTCCAATTGCGCGAGAACCCGGAGAGCCGCTTTCGGGTCCCCATATAGGTAGGAGACCTCAGCCAGGGAAACGCGCGCCTGGGTGGCGAATGGTTCGGAGAGGGGCGGTTCCCGCAGTGAACGGAACTGTGCTTGCGCTTCGGCCATGAAACCCAGTTCCAGATAGATCTGTCCGATGCGAACTTTGGCGCGATCGGCGAGCGGCCCTGTCGCCTGGGAACGGATCGCTTCGCGGTAGAGATCGATGATTCCCAGACGGAAGATCGGCTGGAGTTCGCGCGTCAGCTGGTCGAGAATCTGCACCCGCAGGTGGATCGTCTTCGCGTCTCCAGCGATATTGGGATCACCAAGTAGTGCGAGCGCCTCTCCATTCTTGCCTTTGGCATACAGCTTTGCCGCACGCAGCAGGATTCCCTTGATACCGCGAGCCAGCATTCGCGGTTGCACATCGTGGGGAAGACGCGATTCGCCGCGCCACCCTCGCAGGTGCTGTGTTTCAAGCTTTCCGAGTATGCGTAGGATGGCCTTGGGTTCGAATTCCGGAAGGCTGTCCGCCGCCTGTCGAATCTCGGCGTCTACCAGATTCGTCTCGACCCACGATTCGAAGTGCGCTTGCCAGGCTTTCGAATCCACGACGTTGAAACCAGGCGCATTCGGGTCGGCGGCGTTGGCGCCGCCCGACCACCCGAGCAGAGTTGTGGCGATCAGCACGCCGGTCCAGATTTGCCGACGGAAGTATTGAGCCGTGAAGAACACGCCGACCCCGAGTGCAACTCGTGTGCCTTGTTGCCCAGTCCGTCGCAGTTGGCAGCAATTGGCCTCTGCTGTCCAAACCTGGACTGCGGAGGTCTTTCCGCCCGGCACATCCTGCCGACGAGAAGCCGACAGTGCATTGAAGTCACCGTCGAAATTTCGACAACGCCGAGCGACGTGGTAGTGTCGGTATTGGGACAGCTGTGAAGAAACTGGAACAAGAAGAGCGCGTGCGACGTATCGCGGACTTCGTGCGCTCGCAGACGTCGGAACAGGACGTGCGCGTCGAGGATCTACGGCCCCTTGCCGGGGGGTCTTCCAGACAGGTCTGGAATCTCGACCTGACCCTGGGCTCGAAGCCGGATCCCATGCAACTCGTTCTTCGCATCGATCCGCTTGCCGGAAAAACGACCGGACTCGGCGGATCCAATGGATTCATCCGTGAATTCCGCTTGCTGCAAGAGGCTGTCCGTTGTGACGTTCTTGTCCCGCGTGTCTACTGGGCCTGCGAGGATAACGAGACGCTCGGCGGTCCTTTCTACTTGATGGATCGGATCGAGGGCGAAGCGATCGCCCGCCGCATCTTTCGCGCGCCGGAACTGGAGAAGGCCCGAGCCGCGCTCCCTACCCAATTAGGGACAGCTCTTGCGCGGATCCATCGCATGGACCTGAACGCGGACGGACTCGATGATTTGCCCGCGCCTGCGCCAGGCAAGTCGAGTCCCGAAGAGCAGATCGTACAGCTTCGAACGGGCATCGACGCGGCTCCAGCGCCCACACCCGTGTGCGAGCTCGCATTTCGTTTCCTGGAGCGCAACGTACCGGACGAAGGCGATCGCACGATCGTTCACGGTGACTTCCGCGTCGGTAATGTCATGGTCGGACCGGATGGCTTGCGTGCAGTTCTCGACTGGGAACTCGCGCACATCGGCGATCCACACGAAGACCTGGCCTGGATGTGCACCAAGACCTGGCGGTTTGGGAACATCGACAAGCCAGTCGGAGGGATCGGCGCTCGCGAGCCATTCTACTCGGCTTATGAAGCCGAAAGCGGTCGTAAACTCGATCGCGACGCGCTCCGCTACTGGGAGATCATCTGCTCGCTCAAGGTTGCAGTCGTCTGGATCTTCCAGGTGAGTGCCTACCTGTCCGGAATGCGACCTAGCGTCGAGCAGGCCGCGATCGGACGGCGCATGGCCGAAACCGAACTCGATCTTCTGCAACTCCTCGACGTCGCCTGATCGGACTCAGTCCAGCGAGAGTTCCAGACCTATGTACAGTTCCGTCTCGGGCGCGGGTTCGTGGAAGCGTGAATTGAAGTCATTGGGTCGCAGTGTCTGGTCGTACTCGACCTTGCTCAAGTTGCGCACGCCGAGAAATGGAATCCATGTAGTGCGATCCCGCTTCAAGCGCCAACCCAGGCCGAGATCCAAAAGGGTCGCCCCGGGGGACTCGGCGCTGTTCTCGTCGTTGGTTTCGATATCTGCATAGTGGCGCAACGACAGGACGGCAAACGGACCTTCGCCGGGGTCGTAACGCAGTTCACTACTCAGGGAATGCTGCGGTGTGTTTGGCTCGCGATTTCCGTCGTATTCGACGAACGCCGGAGTGTTCAGGTCAAGGAAGTCGAAGTCCTTGTAGCGATAGTCCGCGTAGGTGTAGCCCAGGCGCAGGCTGAGCACGGGTGTCAGTAGAAGTGAAAGGCCGAGTTCTGCACCGCGGCGTCGCACTTCTCCCGCGTCGCGAAATAGATCGCTATTGGATGCATCTGTGTAGCCGACGGCCACGTCCTTGATGCGCAAGTCGAACACGGCCAGGTCGTAGTACAGGCGTTCGGAGAGCACGCCCTTGGCGCCGATCTCGAAACCGAGAGTGCTCTCGGAATCGAGGTTGGAAGAGAACCCGCCATCCGCCTCTGCGAGTTCTGTCGTCGTGGGGACGCGAAACGAGCTAGAGAGGTTGGCGTAGGTATTGAACGCGGGTGAACGCCCGAAGTGAATGCCAAAACGCGGAGAAAGCTGGCGGAAGCGGCGTCGATCCGAGTGATCACCGCTGCCACCGTTTACGAAGCGATCGCCTACCTTGAACTCCGTCCAGTCGTAGCGCACGCCCGCGACGAACCCGAGACCACAGTCCAGGTCGAATTCCGCCATTCCGAAGGGCCCGACAGAGCGCACCGTTTCGGATTGGCGCACGCGAAGCGAACCCCGCAGACCGTTATCGTTTCCGTACTCGCTGCGCTGGTCCTTCTGGATATCGAGGTCGAGTCCGAAGGTGAAACGGACCGGCGAACTCCGGTCGATCCACAGCAGTCCAAGGCCACCGGCACTTCGGTCCAGATCAATACGTTTGTCCACGAAGTTCGGCAGCGCATTGCTGAAGTCGCGCTGCAACCCGTAGATCATCGCGCGGAGTTCTCGGGATTCACCGAATGCGTGGCGTGCAGAGAGCGAGAGTTTCTGTTGGTTGAGCTTCTCGCGCGAGTCGCCCGTGATCGCATCCGCGCGCGCCTGGCTGCGGTCGCTTTCTACCTGGAGGCTTTTCAAACCCCCGGGATCCTGGGCTTCTGGCGCCCAGGTGCTGGAGAAGATGCCCTGCAGGCGGGTGCCACCCGCGAGTTCGCGCTCGAGCTTTGAAAACAGGACCTGCTGCCTGGAGCGCGAGTGGTCGCGATATCCGCCCGCTCGTGTCCAGGCGAGTCCAAAGGCATAGCCTGTCTCGGCCAGGGTGCCGGTCGTCGTGGCGGAGTAGCGCGAGAGGTGATCACTGCCGAACAACACTCGAGCCTCGTAGCGCGGTACCTCGCTGGGAGACAGAGTCTGGACGGAAATCGTTCCGCCACCGCTACCTCCGTACAGAGCGGACATCGGGCCACGGCTGATCTCGATGCGCTCGGTGAAGGCGAGGTCCAGGGAATCGACCTCGCTCTGACCGTCGGCCAGGGTGTTCGGAACCCCGTCGACCAGCAGGCGAATACCCCGCACTCCAAACGTGGCTCGTGCGCCATAGCCGCGAATCGACACGCGGCTGTCCTGTGCGAAGTTGCGTCCGCCCTGAGCGAATACGCCGGGAACGAGATCGACGGCTTCATCGATCGTGACGGCCGGTCGAACCTGGTGGATCTCCTCGCGGGAGATCACGGAAATGGCCTGAGGTGTCTCGAGCAGGCGGGAAGGAGAGCGCGCGGATTCGGTTTCGTACAGGGTGATCTCGCCGGGGTCGCTCTCGCTCGCAGATGTGAACTGTGGGCAAACCCAGGTGAGGAGCAGTGCGGCCGTTGCGATCGCGATAGCGCTCGGAAGGTTCGCAGCTCCCCGGAACCGGCAATCCGGGTGTCGATCCAGCTTCAATCCAACCTCCCAATCGGGGCGGACTCTACCACAGGGGTTCCAGGTTGACCGAGCCTGTCGCCGCGGCGCGGGCTACGCCCGAAGAAACTGATAGAATTCGCGCGCAATGATCATCGTGATGAAAGCAGACATCCTTCCGGACGGCCCAGAGGTCCGGCAAGTCATCGAGATGGCGAAGCGCTATCCCGACGTTCAGACGGAAGTGCGGGCGATCCAGGGGACCACGCGCGGACTCACCGAGGTGTATCTACTCGGTTCCACCGGATCGGTCCCCGAGGGCCCGTTCGAGGAGTTCTCGGCGGTCGAGAAAGTCATCCGGATCCGCGAGCGTTATCGATCGATCGGCCGGCACGAAGGTCAGGCCGAGGCGATCGGCTTCGAGTACAACGGGGTTCACTTCGGTCAAGACAGCTTTCACATCTTCGCCGGTCTCTGCGCTGTCGATACGCGCCAGAACGTCGACACCATGTTCCGCGAGCTCAAGGGAATCGGCCTGAATACGACCCGGGCCGGGGCCTACAAGCCCCGCACGAGTCCCTATGACTTCCAGGGCCATGGCGCTACCTGTCTGCCATTCCTATTCGAACTAGCCGGTAAACACGGGATGAAAGTCGTCGCCATGGAAGTGACGAGCAGCGCGCAGATCGAAGAGATCGATACCGCTCTGGAAGACGCCGGGAGGCCGACCGGCGTCATGCTGCAGATCGGTACCCGGAACGCTCAGAATTTCGAGCTGCTCAAGGACGTCGGTGCTCAACACGAATACCCCGTGCTGTTCAAGCGCGGTATGGGTATTACGCTCGAAGAATCGCTGAACGCCGTCGAGTACGTGGCTTCGGGCGGAAATCACAAGATCATCTTCTGTCTACGAGGCATGAAGACGAACCTCGGTGATCCGCATCGCAACTTCGTCGACTTTGGATCCGTGCCTGTCGTCAAGCGGTTGACGCGCATGCCGGTGTGTATCGATCCATCGCATTCCGTCGGTAAAAAGGTCGTAGCTCCGGACGGATTGCTCGATATTCACCACGTGACCGCACAGGGAGTGATCGCCGGAGCGAACCTGGTGCTGGTCGACTTTCACCCGAACCCGGCCGAAGCTCTCTGCGACGGTCCTCAGGCGCTACTGCTTCCGGAGCTCGAGCACTTCGTTCGCGACGCACAGATCGTCCGCGATGCCTACGCGCAGAGGCTCAAGCTCGTCCAGGAGTCCGGCCTGAAGTTCTGACGGTTCGCACATGCGCCCAGCGCATGCGAGTTTCGGTGGGCGCGTTCGCGCACCCAGCAGCCGAGACGAACGCCTGGCGTCGGTACTCAACGCACAGTCGCTGGCCGTCGGTATCGAGTTCAATCATCGCCGAATCGCCGCTGATCTGAGCCTGCACCGGCCGTTCATTCGGGTTTCGCGCGCAGGTTTCGGCTTCGGAAATCTGCTCCAGTTCAGTCAAACCCATGCGCCCGCGATAGCGGGGGAGCCACACGCGATCGAGTTGCACCGCTTCGATCAGAGCGGGGGCATCTTCCGGTCGGAGTCGGCCGTACATTCTGCCCGCGGGAAGCACGATGCAGGTCGCCGCGAGCCGGTGTCCGCCCAGATGGCTCGATTCGGCCAGGCCGATCGCCGCACCGCTGCTCTCGACCACTTCGCGAAGTGCCTCGAAAAAGGCTCGGCCGTGCGCCGCACAGCAGCGATCGTGCTGCCCGTCCGTGCAGACCAGAATCTGGGGTGTGGCGACCTCCGCCCCTCTGGCCTCTCCGGAAAGGAAGGACTCGAGCTCGCGGGCCACCGAGCCGATCGGGATCTCTGTTCGTCGCATGGATCGCGAATCCCCAGGTCGGATGCAGAGCAATTCAACACCCTCTCGCGATGTGCCCGGTTCTCGCTGAAAAACCCTCAGCGCCAGCTGGCTACCGCCGGCTTTCTGAGCCTTTTCGAGCGCACTGAGTTCCTCGGGCAGACCCTCCGAGAGTGCCGCCGTGCCGGGGTCCCAGAGCGGCTTGGGCCACGATACCGCGGCGAAATACTCGCTCGATCCGGCGCTGCCCAACAGGGGTTCAGCGACGTCCAGGCTTTGTTGACTACAGCTTCTAAAGCCCTGCTTCGGCTCGCTCAAAGGTCCGGTCTAGACGAGATCGAGTACGAGTTCCGGCGGCCGTCCGACGACCGCCCGATCGCCACTCGCGAAGATTGGGCGCTCCATCAGAAGGGGCTCTTCAGCCACCGCGTCGAGTAATTCCGCCTCGGGCGTCTCCAGGCTCAATCCGCGCGCCTTGAACGCATCCTCGCCCGTGCGAATCCACTCGGCGATCGGCCGATCGAGCTTTCTCATCAATTTCTCGAGTTCGGCGCGCGAGAGCGGCGCCTCCAGGTACTCGACGATCTCGATGGTGATTCCGCGTTCTTCGAGCAACTGCTTGGCCGCTCGACTCTTCGAGCAGCGCGGATTGTGGTAGAGAACGGGCTTTGCCATTCCGTGAGAATAGCCCCGTTTTGGGGCCCCGGGCCAGGTCCGTGTATCGGGCCCCGATTCACCGCTTGAGGGAGCGCGGCGGTTGTATACACTGGGATTCGAACCACGCCCATCCGGGCGAGCGGAGGACCCCCTATGCCCAGCAACGCAGAAGCCGCACTCGAGAGATTCAAAAAACTGGTCGGCGAGAACGAAGGACCGAGCAAGGATCACAAGGTCGAGCAAGCGCAAATCAACTTGTTTGCCGACGCCACCGGTGATCATCAGTTCATTCACATCGACCCCGAGAAGTCCGCGAAGCTCTCTCCCTACAAGGTGACGATCGCTCACGGCTATCTGACGCTCTCTATGCTCCCCCTTCTCTCCGGAAGCATCGAGAACAGCGATCCGGAGGCCTACAAAGGCGTGATCATGGGTGTGAACTACGGACTCGACAAAGTTCGCTTCCCGAACCCGGTCAAGGTGGATGCGACGATTCGCGCGAACCGCGAGTTGATGTCGGCAGACCTCGTGGCACCCAATACGATCCAGCTCAAGCAGAAGGTCGTGATCGAGATCGAGGGCGAGGCGAAGCCGGCCTGTGTGGCCGAGAGCTTGTCCCGGCTCATCTACAGTTGAAGGTAACGGCGGCAAGACACTCGCCGCCTCGATCGCTTCTGCAGGCAAAGGCGTTGCGCAAGGGTTTGCGCCTGGGGAAATACCGCCTGGAGCGGCATCTGGGTAGCGGTGCGTTCGCAGACGTGTGGTCGGCGCGCGATACAGTCGAGAACCGCGTCGTGGCGCTGAAGATCACCTCTAAAGAGGTGGTCGAACAGCACGGTCGCGCGGCAATCGAACGCGAGGCGCGCATTGCGGCCAACCTGTCGCATCCGAACATCGTCGGCACACGCAACGCCGACTGGCTCGACGGGCGCTTCTTGATCGCAACCGATCTGGCTCGCATCAATCTTGCGAGCTATGCGGGCGCGCGTCGCTCGGCAAACGTGGCGTTGAGGGTAATCGGCGACGTGATCTCGGGCCTGGCGTATGCTCACGAGCGACGCCTGATGCACCGGGACCTCAAACCCGAGAACATCTTGATCTTTGCGGATGGTCGCGCGGCGCTTGCTGACTTTGGCACGTCGGTATTCGCGAAGGCCGGTACGATCACGATGACGGAAGTGGGTACTCTCGGATACATGGCGCCGGAACAGGCCTATGGCCGTCCCAGCCTTTCATCGGATGTGTTCTCGGTCGGCGTGATCGCGTACGATCTGCTCTCGGGCAAGCTCCTTTCCTGGCCGTTCGACTGGCCCCCTCGCGGCTACCCGCGTTTCCAGTCACGGGTACCCGAACCCCTGCATCCCGTGATTCGCAAGGCTTGCGAATTCAACCCCCGCAAGCGCTACCGCAATGGTGTCGAGTTTCTAGACGCGTGGGATGCGGCGATGCGCAAGATCGAACGCAACCGGACACCCAAACCTCGAAAGAGTCGCAAGCAGATCGAGCCACCGTCGCCCCTCGAAGTTCAGGCTCGCTTGTTCCGCAAGCGCCACGGCGCGCGACTCGGCATGAAGTTCGAGTGCCATGGTTGCGAAGGGCCGATTGCCGAGACCATGAGCTTCTGTCCGTGGTGTGGCAGTTCGGAAAACTCCTTTCGCGAGATCACCCGCTTCCCGCTCGTGTGTCCGAGTTGTGAACGAGGTGTGAAGGCGGAGTGGAAAGCCTGCCCCTGGTGCTACGCAGGTCGGTTCGAAGGCAACGGCCGCGAACCGCGTTTCGACCCCCTGGCCGAACGGAACTGCACGCGTCGCGATTGCGATGGCCAGCTGCGGAAGTTCATGCGCTACTGTCCGTTGTGCAAACAGAAACCTCGCCGAGTCTGGAGCGATGCCGAACTTTCCGATCGCTGCCCGCGCTGTCGTTGGTCCGTGTCACGAGAGTTCTGGCACTTCTGTCCGTGGTGCGGACGCAAGGAGAAGCGTTGACGGTCTGCTGGACACTGCCCGGACTTCGCGGGAACCCTTGCTAGACTGAGACTCATCGGAGGGTGCTTGAGCTGGGTCGGAGTTGCAGGATTCCTGGGAGCGTCCGGTGTTGCCGCCGGCGCATTCGGCGCGCACGGGCTGCGCGAGCACCTGACCCCCGAGATCCTGGCATCCTGGGATACGGCCGTGCTGTACCACCTGCTCCACAGCCTGGCGATCCTGGCCCTGGGCCTCGTTGGAGTCGTCAACGGGCGCAAAGTGCATCTTCCCGCTTCGCTCTTCACTGCGGGCGTGTTCTTGTTTTCGGGCTCGATCTACGCTCTGGCTCTGGGCTTGCCGCGTGTGCTGGGCCCCGTGACGCCTCTCGGGGGCCTGTGCTTGATTGCCGGATGGATTTCTCTGCCCTGGTGGGCGCGAAGCAGCGCGAAGTCGTGAAAGAGGCAAGCGCACAACGCATCCACGCCTGGTTCGGTTTTCTTCCCTGGATAGGGGTCGGTATTTCCTGCCTGCCCTTGATCTTGTACGGGTATCCGGAGGGGCACGACTGGCAGACGGAATTAGTTCGCGTTTCGGAATACCAATCTGCGTTGCTTGCGGGCCAGTTTCCCCCGGTCTGGTCCGAGAACTTGTACGCGGGTTACGGCTCTCCGGTCTTTCTGTTCTACGCGCCGTTGTTCTCGCTCGGGGCGTCCCTGGCTTCGTGGGCCGTGGGTTCGATTCCGACCGGCTCGAGCCTTCTCCTGATTGTGCTGACGGTAGTTTCGCTACTGACGGCGCGGAGTATGTTGCGTGCTTCACTCGATGACGCAAGCGCAAACTCGGGGTCAGTGGGTCGAGTTGAGGGGGCGGCAGTTCGCGTCGGCTTGTACGGCTTCGTCCTTCATCCCTACCTGATCGCCGACAAGTTGACGCGCAACGCGAACGCCGAGTTCGCTGCGTTGTGCCTGATCCCTCTGGTCGTGCTCGGTGTTCTGACTGCAGCGACGCGTCCCCGCGCGGCTTTTGCGGCCCTGGCTGGGGGGCTGGCTCTGTCGATCCTCAGCCACAACCTCACGGCGCTGATCGCATTGGGAACGGCGTTGATCGCCGGGGGAATGCTGTACCTGGCGCCACTGCGGGCAGCAGCGCTGCGTGTAGCGGGCCTGGCGATTGCGACCGGTCTTGGAATGAGTGCCTTTTTCTGGTTGCCCGCCAACTGGTTCATGGAACTCGTGCGAACAGACCAGTTGCTCGGCGGAAAGTTTGACTTCCACATACAATTCAAGCCGTTCGTCAGTCACCTCCTGTACGGGCACCTCTCCGGCGTGGGCTTGTTGACACCCGCGATCTTCCTTGCCGCTCTCTACGCGCTGTACCGAGTCGATATCGATCCGCGCAAGAAGCGGTTGCTAGTCGGGGCGATCGCCGGCATGCTCGGTTTCGCATTCATGCTGACCTCTGCGAGTACTCCGATCTGGGAAAGTGTTCCGCTGCTTCCGTACTTTCAGTTTCCCTGGCGGATGCTCGGTCCGCTGGCGCTCGTGACTGCGATCGCAGCGACTCTGGGCTTCGCCCTGCTTCTGCGCGGAAAATCCGCAGAACGCGTCTTCACCGTCGAACTCGTGCTCTTCGTTCTATTTGTCGCAAACGCCTGGCCGGCACTCTCCCGTTCCAAGCATTTCGATCCCGAGGCCTGGACTCGAATCGAGAAATTCGTAGCGCCCGAGTCGATTCGTGTCGGTCGACAGAAGGTCACGGTCGGTCACGAATTTCTGCCTCGTGGTGCCAATCCCAAGGCCTGGGTTCGCGATCGGCCCGTACTCGGTCCAGTCATTTCTACCCGACCCCAGGCATCGCTTCGCGTGGAGACGGATCACGGTTCTCATACGGTCTTCCATGTCCAGGCGACCGAACCCACGAGCATCGTCGTTGCGCGCTGGTTCTATCCGGGCTGGCAACTCACTCTCGACGACACACCTGCGCAGCCGCGGGCGGCGCCGTCGGGTGCGATCGAGATCCGGGTGCCTCGCGGCAGGACACGTGTCGATCTCCAGTACCGAGCACCCCTTCCGCACAGAGTGGCTCAGGTCATCAGTTTCGGATTCTTGGTGTTCTTTATTCTGGTGCTCTGGAGACGGGAGTGGATTCTCGGACGGATTGCTAGCCTCTGAGCATGCGCTCGTTTCAGATCCTACTCGGTATGCTCGTGGCTTCCGTCGCGATCAGCGGCATCTTGGGCGCGCACTACTACATCGCCACGCGACTCGTACTGGACCCCGGTGTTCCCGCGCCGTATCGCCAGATCCTGATCGGGGGACTCGTGTTGCTGGTCGCGTTGAATGTGGCCCACCCGATCGTCGAACGACTCATCGGTCCGCCGCTCTCGCGCTGGGTCGCCTGGCCTGCTTCGCTGTGGATGGGCGTGTTCTTCCTGACCTTCGTGACCCTGGGCGTTTCCGACCTGCTGATCTGGTCATTCGGTGTGGGCGATGCGCTGGCCGTGGCAACTGGGATCGACGGCTCAGAAGGTGCGTCGCGACTCGCGGCATTCCGGGCGCTGTTCGTGTTGACCGTCGTGACCGGGGCGACTCTCGCCGGTCTGGCGTCCGGTCTGGCCCCGCCGCTACTGGAACGCGTCGAGATCTCACTCGAGCGCTGGCCGCAGTCGTTCAACGGCTATCGGGTCGTTCAGATCAGCGACATCCACATCGGTCCTCTTCTAGGCCGTCGTTTCGCCAGCTATCTGGTCGAGCGTTGCAATGCTCTCGATCCCGACCTGATCGTGGTGACCGGTGATCTGGTCGACGGTGCAGTTCGGCATCTGGAGGATGAGGTCGCTCCTTTCGCGGATCTGCGCGCACGTCAGGGTGTGTACTTCGTCACGGGCAACCACGATCACTACTCTCATGCTGCATCCTGGGTCGAATGCGTCGAACGGTTCGGCTTTATCCCGTTGCGCAACCGACACGTGACGCTGGGGGAGGGAGAAGCCCGTTTCGTACTGGCGGGCGTTGATGATCATCGCGGGGGATTTCTCGATGGGGAGAAAGAGGACCTGTCCGCGGCTCTCGAAGGACGTGCACCGGATATTGCGACCCTGCTACTGGCGCACGACCCTTCCACTTTCAAGCGGGCTTCTTCGCACGACGTAGACCTGCAGCTCTCCGGCCATACCCACGCCGGGCAGATCTGGCCGTTTCGTTACCTGGTGCGTCTGGCAATTCCGTTCGTGGCCGGACGTTACCGCCGCAACGGTTCCGAACTCTACGTGAACCGGGGAACCGGCTTCTGGGGTCCGCCCATGCGCTTGTTCGCGCCCGCCGAGATCACCGAGATCACTCTGCGTTCGGCTCCATCGCCTGTTCGCTGAAGACTTCCCAGTGCAGGCACTCGTCGACGGAGCGTCGCGGGGGGCGTCCGTAGCGCCCCAGGGGCCACCCGATCGGCAACAGGGCGATCGAAGGGCAGCCGTCCGGAAGGCCGAGGTAGGCATCGATTTCCTTGCCGTGCGCGCGGTGCATGGTGGTCAGCGAAACACCCAACCCGACTGCACGACAGGCCAGAAGGATGTTCTGGATCGCCGGGAACAGAGCCTGGGCTTGGGGTTGTCCGCGACGCGTCCAGCCCGCGACGAAGAGATGCACCGGAGCCTCGTGCAGATGATCGGCCAGGTGCAGGGCCGCCTGCATATTGCGGCGCCGCGCCTCGGGAAACGCGGGATCTTCGGCCGCTTCGAGTGCCGGTGCGAGATATTCGCGAAAGGCTTTCCGATAGCGCTCTGCGATGAAAGCGCGCCGCTCCTCGTCCGTCACCGCAAGGAAGACCCACGGCTGCCGATTGCCTCCGCTGGGGGCGAAGGTTCCCGCCTCGCAGATCTTGCGAATCAGCTCGGGTGGCACCGGGTCGGCTTTCAGGCGGCGAATCGCGCGGGTACTGCGAATCGCATCGAGTAGCCTGACGTCTTCTCCCAGATCGTCGATCGACGTCACGTGCCAGGTCCCCCTACGAGGGAAAGTCCTTGAGGACGGAGAGTTGGTCGCGATAGGCCGCACGCACGCCCGCGATTTCCTCAGCGCCGAATCCGAGTTCGATACCGATCTGTGTGATCTCGTTGCTCTCCACGTTCGAGACGTCATCGTCTGCAGCCGCCACGGCAAAAAGGCAGCGAAGCAGGTCGATGCGCTGGGCGCGGTTCGAAAGCTCTCGGAACTGCCGCGTGACCACGTAGTTCTCGGTTCCACCCAGCGCCAGGGCCTGTGTCTTGGCCATCATTACCACGAGCGTGGCCTGCGACTCCACGAGGTGACTGCACTCCTGAACGAGCTTCACCATGCTGTCGGTCTCATCGTCGGTCACGCGCAGATCGGCGTGGGCGACGCGCGCGAGCACGTAGGCAAAGGCCGCCAGGAAGCGTGCTTCGTCTTCGGGGAGATTGTCGAGTTTCGCGGCGATTCGCCGCACGGTGGCGGTGTCGCGCTCGTCCTCGTACTTCTCGCCCAGTCCGATCAATCTGCGCAGTGCTCTCATCCGCGGGCATAGTAGCAGGGCTTGCGCCGAGCGAACCCCGAATCGGCTCGCTGGCTTTGAGAGCCGCCAGCTGGCAGGATTGGGCTGCCGCGCCTTCGCGGCCCCTAAGGGAGGAAACCGCGTGGCCCAGACGCCGGATCTCGAAGCTTTTCGCAAGGATGTCGCCAGTTGGCTGGAGGAGAACTGCCCCCCGAGCATGCGCACCCCGCTCGGTCCCGACGAGGACTACGAATGGGGTGGACGCGCCTCGGCCGATTCCAAGTCGGAAGCCAAGCTCTGGTTGGACCGTATGGGTGAGAAGGGCTGGACCACCCCGACGTGGCCCACGGAATACGGGGGAGGCGGGCTCGACAAGGCCCAGGCGCGCATCCTGGCGGAGGAGATGCGCAGACTCGGCTGTCGCCTGGCGTTGACCAGCTTCGGCATTTCGATGCTCGGCCCCGTCCTGATCGAGTACGGCAGCGAGGAGCAGAAGCGCGAGCACCTGCCCAAGATCATCAAGGGCGAGATCCGCTGGTGTCAGGGCTATAGCGAACCCGGCGCCGGTTCGGATCTGGCCGATCTACAGACGCGCTGCGATGACAAGGGCGATCATTTTCTGGTCAACGGTCAGAAGATCTGGACTTCGTACGCCGACATGGCCGACTGGATCTTCTGCCTGGTGCGGACCGATCCCGATGCGGCCAAGCACGACGGAATCAGCTTCCTGCTCTTCGACATGGCTTCGCCCGGTGTGACCGTTTCGCCGATCAAACTCATCAGCGGCTCCTCGCCGTTCTGTCAGACGTTTTTCCAGGACGTGAAGGTGCCCAAGGAGAACCTGATCGGGAAACGGAACGGCGGCTGGACGATCGCCAAGCGTCTGTTGCAGCACGAGCGTTCGATGATCAGCGAGATGGGACTGGGAACGAGAAGCTCAGGGGGCAAGAGCAGTCTCGGGCAACTCGCCAAGGACTACCTCGGAGAAAAGCACGGTCAGGTTGCCGATCCCGTGCGTCGCGACGAGGTGGCGCGGCATCTGATGAATCAGCGCGCGTTCACGACCACGCTGCGCCGATCGGGTGATGAGGCCAAGGCGGGGCACGGTCCTGGAGCAGCGTCGTCGATCTTCAAGCTCTACGGAACCGAACTCAACAAGAGCAAGTACGAATTGCTCGTCTCGATCATGGGCGTACAGGCCCTCGGCTGGGAAGGCGAGGGTTTTGCTGAAAGCGAGTTGAGTACGACCCGTGAATGGCTGCGCTCGAAAGGAAACTCGATCGAGGGCGGGACCTCGGAGGTTCAGCTCAACATCATTGCGAAGCGCGTACTCGGACTGCCGGATTAGGCCAGGAGACAATCAGATGGCACTCATACTCAGCGAAGAGCAGGAACTACTCAAAGAAACTGCGCGCGAGTTCATCCAGGAGCGTTCACCGGTCTCCGAGCTGCGCAAGTTGCGAGACGAAGCCTCCGCCGACGGTTTCTCGGCCGATCTCTGGAAAGAGATGGCGGAACTCGGCTGGGCGGGAATCGTGTTTCCCGAAGAATACGGTGGAGCGGACATGGGCTATGCCGAACTCGGCATCGTGCTCGAAGAATGCGGCCGCACACTGGCGGCGACACCGCTGATCTCGACCATCGCACTCGGCGGGACGGCCGTGCTCCTGGGTGGCAACGAGACACAGAAGAAGGATGTGTTGACGGCGATCTGTGAAGGTCAGCGGATTCTCGCGCTCGCCGTACAGGAAGGCCCGCTCCACGATCCGCTCGCGATCGAGATGCGCGCGGAGTCGGCCGGCTCGGGCTTCCGACTGACGGGCAAGAAGAAATTCGTGCTCGACGGACACGTGGCCGATCAGATCGTGGTGGCCGCGCGTACGAGCGGTTCTTCGGGCGACTCGGACGGTCTCACGCTCTTTCTCGTAGACGCGAAGGCGTCGGGCCTGAAGACCACGCGTACCGTCATGATCGATGGTCGCAATGTGGCGGATCTGGAGTTTGACTCCGTAGAAGTCGCGCGCGACGAAGTGATTGGCGAGGTTGGCGAGGCATCGGGCCTGCTCGAAAAGGTGCTCGATCGTGCGACCGTCGCGCTTTCTGCGGAAATGCTGGGTTCGATTTCAGAAGCCTTCGAGCGCACGCTCACCTACCTGAAGGAACGCAAGCAATTCGGTGTGCCGATCGGTTCGTTCCAGGCACTCAAGCACCGCGCGGCCGCCATGTTCATCGAACTCGAGTTGTCTCGATCGGTCGTAATCGACTCGCTGCAGGCAATCGACGAGAGTCGAGCCGATGTCGAACAACTCGCGAGTCTAGCCAAAGCGAAACTGAGCGATACTGCGTTCCTGGTGAGTAACGAAGCGGTCCAGATGTTTGGCGGTATCGGCGTGACGGACGAAGAAGACATCGGACTCTTCCTGAAGCGGGCACGCGTGACGCAGCTCTGCCTGGGCGACGGCGCCTATCATCGTGACCGCTTCGCGAAGCTGAACGGTTTCTAGTGTCCTGTTCCAGAATAGCCGCCCGCGTTCTGCGCGGCCTTCACGAAGGCCGCCACTCCCTCGATGGGAATCGAGGGCAGGAGGCCGTGCCCCAGATTCAGGATATGGCCGCGGGCACCGCGGCCGATCCGGGCCAGTTCGTTCACCGATCGAGTGATCTGTTCGGCTGAACCCGCCAGCGCGGTCGGTTCCAGGTTGCCCTGAAGGGAGACTCTCTGGCCGATGCGTTCGACGGCTTGCGCGAAGTCGGTGCGCCAGTCCAATGAGACCACCTCGGCCCCCAGATCCGCGAGTTCCTCGACCAGGTGCGCCGCGCCGCGCGCGAACACGATGACGGGTGGCCGATCCGCTGGCAGGAGTTGAATTACATCGCGCAGCGCACGACCCGCGAACTCCTTGAAACGCGGAGCCGAGAGCATTCCCGCCCAGGTGTCGAAGATCTGCAGCACATCGGCGCCTGCGTCGATCTGCATCTGCAACGTGTCAGCGGTGACTTTCGCGAGCCGATCGAGCAGTTCCTGCACGAAGCGCGGCTGCGCGTAGCTGGCCTGGGACAGAACGGCAATATCGCGAGACAGGCTTCGTTCACACGCGTAGGCCGCAAGGGTCCAGGGTGCGCCCGCGAAACCGATCACCGCCGCTCGATCTCCGAGTTCCCGCTTCAGCAGGCGAATGGCCTGGCAGGTCGATGCCATTGATTTTTCGACGCTGCCCTCGATCCGGTCCAGGTCGCCGGTTCCCTCGATCGGATTGGCAACGACGGGACTCGGATTGAAGCTGAGCTTCACGCCGAGATCCTGTAACGGCAGAAGGATGTCCGAGAACACGACCACGCCATCCATGCCGAAGCGTCGGAAAGGCTGCAGCGATACGTCGGTAGCGATCTCTGGATCGCCGCACATCTCGAGGAAGCTCGAGCGCTCCTTGATCGCCCGGTATTCGGGCAAGACCCGACCGGCCTGGCGCATGAGCCAGACGGGCGGCCGATCGACGGGCTCCCCGAGACACGCCCGAAGCATGCGCTCGCGTTGGCTGAGTGCACCTTCTGGGGCCGGGATTGGATTCTTCTGGGTGCTCAAGGTCGGGAATGATAGGAGCTGATCGAGCGGAGCGCCGCTACTCCGGGGCGAATCCAAACCGGCCAATCCCCGCGCTCAGCAACCGATCGGCCGCGCGCGACGATTGAAAGGCGAGCGAGTCACGTAGGCGTTGTCGGCCAGAAAGAAGCGATAGGGCAGATCCGCGCCCCTGGTCAGGCCGATACGGGGCCCCGCCATCACGGTCGCTCGCGCGTTGGCGAGTGGTGGCAGTACGCGCAGCGCACCCGACAGAGCCGAGGTGCCGTCCTGGTCCAGGTCGATCGCGAAGGCCTGAGTCAGCTTGCCGGGGCCGTTGGTCAGCTCGCGTCCGCCGCGACCCGAGCGCCGACGGACCATCTCGGCTTCGCCTTGGGACGGTTCCACGGCGCGCACGAGCACCGCCTCACCTACACCCGGTGCCCCACAAACCAGGTTCACGCACGCGTGGATGCCCATGCTCCGGTACACGTAGAAGCGACCCGGCGGGCCGAACATCGACGAGTTGCGCTCCGTCCTGCCTTTGTACGCGTGTGAGCCCGGGTCCCGGCCTTCGCCGAGGTAGGCTTCGACTTCGACGATGCTGCCAATCGCACAATCGTCTGCAGCGATGCGATGCACGATTCGGCATCCGAGGAGTTCGAAGGCCACTTCGCGCGCGCAGCGATCGAAGAAGGGCCGGTTCAGTCTGGTCATGATGTGGCTGGTATGCTCTCGCCTTCGATCGGTCACGGCAAGTCTCGCCGATCCCGAGTACGACTGGAGTCAAGATGAAGCGCTACGGAATGACGATCCCATTCGATGGGCTGCCACTCGCAGACCAAAAAGAGTGGATCCAGGAACTGGAGCAGCTGGGCTATACCGATCTCTGGTCGGCGGAGGCCGGCGGGCACGATGGTTTCACGCCCCTGGTGCTCGCATCGCAATGGGCACCGAGCGCGAGGCTGGGTGTAGCGATCCTACCGGCCTTTACCCGCGGCCCCGCGCTACTGGCCATGAGCGTGGCATCGCTCTGCCAGGCGGCGCCCGGTCGCTTCGTCTGTGGAATCGGCACGTCGTCCAATGTGATTGTCGAGCGCTGGAATGGAATCCCTTTCGAGCAGCCCTATCAGCGGGTTCGGGACACAGTGAAGTTCCTGCGCCGTGCACTCACCGGCGAGAAGATCAGCGAAGACTACGAGTCGTTTTCGCTCAAAGGGTTCCGATTGGGCGCCAAGGTCGAGCAACAACCCAAGATCCTGATCGCGGCACTTCGTGAGGGCATGCTGAAACTTGCGGGCAAGGTGGGCGATGGCGCGATCCTCAACTGGCTTTCGGCCGAGGACGTGAAGAAGGTCGTGCCGTACGTCAAAGAGGCGGGCGACGACAAGGAGATCGTCGCGCGCATCTTCGTGGCGCCGAACGCGAATAGGGAGGAGGTGCGGGCGATGGGAAAAATGGCGGTATCCGCGTACCTCAACGTACCCGTCTACGCCGCTTTTCACGACTGGCTCGGTCGTCGAGATCGCCTCGGGCAGATGTGGAATCTGTGGGAGCAGGGCGATCGCAAAGGCGCTCTCGCCGCGATTCCCGACGAGGTCGTCGACGAATTGATCGTACACGGCACACCGGAAGAGTGTCGGGCGCATATCCAGCGGTACGTCGACAACGGTATCGACACACCCGCACTCGCGATTCTTCCGTTAGGTGTCGACGCGCGCCAGGCCTGCCGCGATCTGATCGCAGGTCCCTGAAGGCTCGTCGCTAGCCCAGGACGAAACTGACCAGGGCTTTTTCGAAGCCTTCGGGGTTGTCGAGCATTACTGAATGCCCAGCGGCTCCGACGACTTCGAGCTTTCCCTTGGGGATGACCTCTTCGGCCATCTTCTCAGCCGTGTCGGCGTCCAGTACATCGGAAGCCGCGCCGCGAATGACGAGCGCGGGGCAGGGGAGCTGTTTCAACGCCTGCCAGAGAATCTTCGTCTCCGCCTGCATCATTTCGTCCATCTCTTCTTTGGACACGTCCATTCGTCCTGACATGAAGCCGGGGTCGAGCTTCAGCTCAAAACGCCCGTCTTCGCGCTCTCGTGTCCAGTGCCCGGCCAGACGCGCCAGGATCTTGCTGTCGGTCTCCGGGTATTGCCGATGCAGTACCGACTGATACGCGGCCACGGAATCGAAGCTGGGTTCGGCATTGGCCACATCGAGCCGGATGCGCGTGGTACCGCGGGCGTCGAGTTCTGGACCGGAGTCCACGATCACGAGTCCGGCCAGTTTCTCCGGATGCAGTCCCGCGAAACGCATGGCGACTCGACCGCCGAGTGAGTGCCCCACGATGACCAGACGCTCCGCACCCAGCGCTTCGATCACGGAGTTCACGTCATTGGCCATGCTCTCGTGTCCGTAACGAAATTCTGGATCGCGATCCGAGTCGCCGTGGCCGCGCTGATCGAGCCCGATCACGCGGTAGTGGCTGGCGAGCACCGGCGCAATGTAGTCCCAGACACGGGCGCTATTCGAGAACCCGTGCAGGAACAAGAGAAGAGTTCCGTCACCGCTCCACTCGAGTGCGTGAAGACTGAGTCCATCCGTTCCCGGCAGTCGAATCGATCGGGGTTCCATCCCGCTATTCTAGCGCGGACCTTCGGGAAGTTTCCCGGCCGGTCCGAGCCAGGCTTCTAGGGAATCTCTGCACAGGGAGGAATCGAGCGAGAAGCGGGAGTCGCCGCCTGAGCAAGAAGCGTGATCCGATCGCAGATCCGTAGATCTGCAGAGGGTCGCGCGACGCAGCGCAGGCGGATGCATCGCGCTTCGCAGC
>JAAELY010000439.1 GCA_024226335.1 bacterium | reverse complement strand
CTCTCCACAAGCTCTTCCTCGTCCGCGTGCGTCGCTACTCCGAAGACATAGATCTCGTCCAGCTCAACGCCGGCCCCATCGGGCCGGTGATGAATGCGATCCGCGCACAACTCGATTCGTGGCTCGGCAAACCGAAATGGAAGCAGAACCGGGGACGCGTGACCCTGATCTATCGCTTTCGGTCAGAGATTCCACCCACCACGCCCTTGCGGCTCAAGATCGAGATCAACACGCGCGAGCACTTCACTGTCTTCGGTTTGTACAGAGCTCACTTCGCGGTGTCGAATCCATGGTATGCGGGAGAGGCTGAAGTCGTGAGCTATGCCGTCGAGGAGCTTCTCGGCACGAAGATGCGGGCGCTCTATCAGCGCAAGAAAGGGAGGGACTTGTTCGATTTGGCGACGGCGATGGATCGCCTTCCGCATCTCGATCACGCGAGGATTGTGCGATGCTTCGAGGCCTACCTGGCTAACGAGGGTGCGCGCGTTTCACGGGCCGAGTTCGAGGCGAATCTGGTCCGGAAGTTGGATGATCCGGATTTCTTGAAAGACCTCCAGCCGCTGCTCGCTTCCGAGGCGAGCTCTGATCCCTCAGCTTCCGATGCACTGCAGCAAGGCAGAGCGGTACTGCAGAATCTGATCGCGCAGCTGCCAGGGCAAGCCTGGAAGGGAGACTCGGGCAAGGTTCGTTCTGGGGATTGACAATTCCAGGTCCGAAGATACCGACTCTCGGCGCCAGGAGGCGATTGCGAGTCCGGCCTCCTTTACGTCAGGTTCAGCACGACGTCATCGTGCTAGCGCCGACGCGGCGCGCTGCTCGAGGAGGACGCGATCGTTTCCTCAAGGGCAAGCTGCATGCTCGCGGAAGGCGTGCTCTCCACCGCGCTCCACGACGACGGAGCGCCTCCGACCTGACCTACGATCAGCTGATGCGGAGGAACCTCGGACCGAGAAACGGAGAAGGCGACGTCTACTGGGTCAGCACCGAGGTCATCCATCGGCTCCGGCCGAGGTCGTCGGCG
>JAAELY010000438.1 GCA_024226335.1 bacterium | reverse complement strand
GAGGTCTTCGGGGGCGGGCAACACGTACCAGTGATCCCGAGCATTCGCATCGAGCGCTTCGAGCAGTCTCTGTGCTTCGTCGTGTTTCAACGCCACCGCAGAGCGGGCCCAGCGCGTACCCTTGGTGCGATTGGCTTCGATTCCGGTTCCTCGGAGATACAGAAGGGCCAGGTTGAAGTGGGCACCCGCTACTCCCTGGGCCGCCGCCAGTTGAAGCCAGTGTTCCGCGGCCTTGCCGTCGGGAGTTTTATCCGACATCAGGCAGATGCCGATGGCGGCCTGCGCTTCTGCGAGACCCGTTTCTGCGACTTCGCGAAACAACTCGCAGGCGCGCTCGTGATTCACCGGGGTGCCGACGCCTTTGTTGTAAAGCACGGCGAGTTGCATCTTGGCTTCTACACTCCCGGTCTCTGCCAACGCCTTGGCCTTTTCGAACAAGCCCACGAGATCCAACTGCTTCTCGCCCGCCACATCAACCCCGGTTGTTACGGGGCCGGAATCTGTCGGCGTCGCTGAGTCGGCTGCGCAACCCGACAGCAGAGCGAGCGAAATGAAGAAGGGAAATGCCCTCCGTGCGTGCAAGCTCATCCCAGCGCTCCTGATTCCCGCAGCTTCGCAATCTGCTCCGCGTCATAGCCCAGTACTTCGCCGAGCACGCTGTCGCTGTGTTCCCCCACGGTCGGCGCGTGCGTGGGCTCGGGCAATTCTTCGTTCTGATACTTCACCGGGAATGGCAGCATCTCTGCACCGTGCCTCTCGATGGAATACCAGGGAAAGCGATCCTGAAACTGCGGATCCCTCGCAATCGTCTCTGGTGAATTGACCGGAGCGATCGGCGTGTTGTGCTCGTCACCAAACGAAATCCACTCTGCGGAAGACTTCGTCTTGAAGATCTCTTTGAGCTGAGCCTGAAGCTCGCGATTGCCACGCGCGTGATCTGCGAAAACCGCACCCGGCCAGGTTTCGAATAGCTCTGGTCGACCGACGCCCTCACAGAAGTTCTTCCAGAAGGCCCTTTCCGAAGCCATGAAGAGCACGTGACCGTCGGAGGACTCGTAGATCTGGTAGCGAACCCCTTCCTTCATTCCGGCCGTGCCCACGGCGCGTCGTTCGTAGTTGTCGGACTTGTTCCCGGTCACGACATCTTCGGGGCGTTCGTACGCCTTGTGGCTCTCGCTTCGGTACCAGTCCATATAGGCTGCGGCATCGGACTGGGCGATTTCCAGCATGCAGCCCTCGCCCGTCGCGCGCGCGCGAATCACCGCAGCCAGAACCCCGAGCGCGCCGAACAGCGGCCCGGCGTGCATGCCCACGGACGCGTGCTCGGGGATGAAACAGAAGCCATCGTCGTCATAAGCCGGATTGATGATGCCCGCCCAGGTATCGAAGGCGATGCCGTGCGCAGGCAGATTCTTGTAGGGACCGGTCATGCCATAGCCAGAAATATTGCAGAACACGATGCGCGGATTGTCTTCGCGCAAGACCTCGTAGCCGAGCCCGCGGCGCTCTAGCGACCCGGGCCGCATGGCCTCGATCACGACATCGGCGTCCTTGACCAGATCGCGATAGACCTGCACACCTTCGGGCGTCTTCAGGTCGAGCGTCAGACTCTTCTTTCCGCGATTGACGTGCAGGTGCATCAACGACACCTCTTCGACGATCGGCCAGGTCATTTCGCGGATGTAGTCGCCGGTCGGTGATTCGACCTTGATGACCTCGGCCCCGAGATCGGCCAGGTGGGTGGTAATGGCGGCGGGCCCGAGCAATGAACTCTCGATCACCCGGACACCGGACAATGGCGCTTGTTTGGACATGACGAGGTTCTACCGTTCTTTGGATTGCCAGACAAACTCTCGTGGGATCACGCGATCACCTCGAGCGCCCGCTCCAGTTCCTCTGGATCTGATGTCGTGGGGACCAGACACAACTCATCGGTGCCGACATCGGCCAACTGACGAACCACATCGCGAAGAGCCTGCGCCGAAGTGGTCGTGACGGTAGGTGCCAGCTTGGCCGGCACACCAGGGCCCATGAAGGCCAGGTAGCGTTCCAGGTAGGCGTCTATTTGTCCGCGGGCGTCTGCGCCCAGCGCGAACCAACAGTTCGTAACGAGCCGAGGAGCGGCATCCCGGGCTTCGTCCTTCCACGCCCTGCGCGCGGCGGAGAAGGCCAGATCCACTTCGCGAACGGACGGACCAAAGCTGAAACCGCAGATGCCATCAGCCCAGCGGGCGGCGTGCTGGATCGAACGCGCTGAGAGCGAGGCGCTCAGGATCTCCGGACCTCCGGCCTGGACGGGTAGCGGTTCGACCGGACGCGGTGCACCCTTGACGATCTTCTCACCAGACCAGACCCGCCGCATGATCTCGACCTGATTCTGCGTCTGGCCGAGACGCCGTTTCCCAAAAGGGGCGCCGACGGCATTGAAATCCTCTTCCCGCGCGCCGGCCCCGACCCCCACCGTGAGCCGGCCACCCGAGATCACATCGATGGTCGCGAGTTGCTTGGCCATCAGCACAGCGCTGTGCATGGGCAAGACGATGACGTTGGACATGATGCGCACGCGCTCGGTCAGCGCGGCGGCGGCCGCGAGCGTGACCACGATCTCCGGGTTCGGGAAGACGATGCGCTCTCCCACCGAAAGGCTCGAGAAAGGTCCCGCATCGATCGCCCGCATCCAGCCCAGGAGCGCCTCGCGATCCAGACCTGGAACCATCACGGGCAGGTTCATGCCGATTTCCATTTCCGGGCTCCCCAGACGTAGTTTCAGAGACGCGAGTTTCAGATACGGGTAACGGAGTCTACCGGCACCAGAACAGCTCGTCAGTGCTGTGATAGATTCGCCGGCATGGCGTGGAAGCCGGAGATCGAAGCCATCGAGAA
The DNA here is from genome assembly GCA_024226335.1 of bacterium. NCBI lineage: Bacteria > bacterium. Next base: position 5,890 of record JAAELY010000438.1, on the reverse strand, counting down.
GCGTCGCCAACTCGCCAAGCAACTCGGCGGAGCTGAGGCGATCGAAAAGCAGCACGCGCGGGGCCGCCTCACGGTGCGCGAGCGCGTCTCTGCCCTCGCAGACGCGGACAGTTTCGCCGAAGTCGGCGGGCTGGTGGGCGAAGCGGAAGTCGACGACGAGGGCCGGCTGAAGTCGATGGAACCCGCGAGCGTCGTGGTGGGCAACGCAAGAATCGATGGGCGGCAAGTCGTGGTCTGCGGAGACGATTTCACGATTCGCGCCGCGGCCTATTCGCCTGCCGCGCTCAAGAAGGGGCTCTACGCTGACGAGCTGGCCATCCGACGTCGCGTTCCACTGATTCGACTGCTCGAAGGCGGTGGTGCGTCGATCGCGGGGGCCAGCGGCACACGTGGGCGTTCGGGTTACGACTGGACGGCCCCGGCCCCCCTGAACCTGCTGTCGATGGAAGCCCTGTCGACCGTACCGGTCGTTTGCGCAGCGCTTGGGCCGGTGGCGGGCTTTCCGGCGGGGCGTCTGGTGGCTTCACACCTTTCCATCATGACGCGCGAAACCGCTCAGGTTCTGACCGGGGGACCCATCCTGGTGGAACGCGCGCTCGGCGAGAATCTGAACAAGGAAGAGCTGGGCGGCGCACAGGTCCACGCTCACAGTGGCGTGGTCGACAACGTGGCTGAAGACGAAGCCGATGTCTGGCGCATCACACGCAAGTTCCTGTCGTATCTGCCGTCCAATGTCTGGGAGCCCGCTCCGGTATTCGACGAGGGCGATTCGCGCACCCGTCGTGAAGAAGAACTGGAGTCGATCATTCCGCGCAACCGCCGCCGCGCCTACAAGATGCGACGGGTGATCGAACTGATCGTCGATCGCGGATCATTCTTCGAACGCGCACCCGGCTTTGGGCGCAGCCAGATCACGGGGCTGGCGCGCATAGCGGGTCAGCCGGTCGGCGTACTCGCCAACGATTGTTTCCACGGCGGTGGCTCGATGACCGCGGACGGGGCCCAGAAGGTGCGCCGCTTCTTCGAACTCTGTGATTCATTCGGATTGCCGATCGTCAGCTTCGTCGACGAGCCCGGATTCATGATCGGTGCCGAGGCCGAGCACGCGGGCACGATTCGCCACGGCATGGCTGCGATGTACGCCTCGCTTCAAACCCGGGTCCCCTGGTATGTGATCGTGATCCGAAAATCGTTCGGTGTGGCCCAGGGCATTCACCTCGGCCCCGCAAGCACCGTGGTCGCCTGGCCGTCCGCAGAATCCGGCGCCTTGCCCGTCGAGAGCGGTGTAGCGCTGGCCTTCAAGAACGAAATCGACAACGCTTCCGACTCCGATGCTCGGCGTCGCGAACTCGAAGAACAGATGGCAGCGGCACAATCGGTCTTCCCTCGGGCGGAAGAATTCGGCGTGCACGACCTGATCGACCCGCGGGAAACACGACCCCGACTATGTGACTGGATCGACGAGATCCAGCACCAACTCGGGCAACATCGCGGACCGCGACTCTATACGATGCGCCCCTGATCGCTACGCGCTCCAGCGCACCCAGCAGAGAGGTACTCCTTTGCGTTTCAGCTTTGCAGAATCGATGTGCGATCCGTCCCACTACCTGCCACTCGCGATTGCGGCCGATCAGGCGGGATTCCACTCATTCACCGTCCCGGACAGCATCTGTTATCCGGAAGTTTCCGACAGCAAGTACCCCTACACGCCTGATGGCAACCGGGAATTCCTGGAAGACAAGCCCTTCATCGAACCGTTCACGTTGATTCCCGCGATGGCGGCCGTGACCGAACGGCTGCGCTTCACGACCTTCGTAGTGAAACTTCCGATCCGGAATCCGGTGCTGGTGGCGAAATCCGCCAGTTCCGTGGCGGTCATGACGGACAATCGTTTCGGGTTCGGAATCGGCCTGAGTCCCTGGCCCGATGACTTCCGCGTAACGGATTCACAATGGCAGGGTCGCGGCGCACGCATGGACGAGATGATCGAGATCATCCGCGGGCTGACAGCCGGTGGTTTCTACGAGTTTCACGGCAAGTTCTACGACGTGGAGAGCATCAAGCTCTGTCCGGTTCCGAGCCAACCGATTCCCCTGCTGATCGGCGGCCACGCCGATCGCGCATTGCGCAGAGCCGCGGAACTGGGCGACGGTTGGATGCACGCGGGTGGAGACGGAGAGGACCTGAAAAGCTACCTCGCCAAGCTGGCGGGCTTCCGAAAGGCCTGCGGCCGCGACGGAGATCCCTTCGAAGTTCACGTGATCTCGATGGACGCCTACACCCTCGACGGCGTCCGCCGCATGGAAGACGCGGGAGTAACCGACGCAATCGTCGGTTTCCGCAACGCGTACGAAACCGATACCCAGAGCGTGAAACACAAGATCGGCGCGTTGAACCAGTACGCCGATAGCGTCATTTCCCGATTGTAGTGCTGGAGCTTCGAAAGATCCGAGGTAACGGACCTTCCATACGAATGTGCGCTCAGGCCAGATGCGGCCAGCACCCGGTCTTGCCCAGGATCTCTCTTAGTTTGGGATCGTCGCGTAGCGGTTCGAGCTTCTCTTTCAGGCGCTCGAGTGACCATGCGTGGTACTTGAAGGTCTTCTGCTCGTAGGCGCCATCGTCGAGGCGCAGACGGGTCAGCGACTCACCCTTCTTCAGCGCGTTTGTATTGGCGACGGTCCAGAAAAGAAAGCGATCGGCGACCTGTTCTTCGAGCAGGGGCGCGAGCGTGGGAAGAAGTGTGTCCACTGCTTCGAACTCACCTTCGTTCGTCGGCTCCCGCATGCGCAATAGCCAGGCTTCGAGAGAGGGAGCCGTTGAACGCACGTGGGCTCCACCGGTCGGGTCGGAGTAGGCCTGGTAGAAATTGCCCCAGATACCGAAGTCCCCGAAAGCCGGGCGCCCGCCGAACAAATAGGGGCGAGTTTCCAGGTGAGCATCGAGCAGTTCGACCGTGCGTCGCCAGGATTTTTCCAGATGCGGGCGATTGGTTTCGTTCGCCCCGGCAAACGCCATGCGCGGGCGCATGCGCCGGACGATCATCGGCGCCACGATCGGTCGCAGTAGCGAAAGAGGAAAACGCGGCAGGGTTTCGGCTGCGAGCCGTTTGCTGCACGAGCGACAGTCCGCCGGTGGCCCCCACCGGTACTGGAACATCAGCTTGTTGCACCATTCGTCCCCGAACTCTTCCAGCAAGGCTGACAGAAACTTCGAAGCGGGTTGTTCGGGATGGATCGAAGGTTCGGGGTTCTCCCGCTCGAGCCGCTCGATGATCGGAGTCGAATCCTGCATCGCCTCGTCGTCGCCAAATAGAACGAGCGGGATCAACTGCACTTTGGCGTGCTTCTGGAACAGCGCGTTCTTCGAGATGTCGCGCGAGATCCACTCGAAGGGAATTCCCTTGTAGCGCAGATAGGAGCGGACCTTGATCGTGTAGGGAGACATTTCCATACCGATCAGACGGAGCGGTCGGGTCATGCGGTCGGACCTTCTTGGTTGGGACCCCAGGGAACCTGGAGTGTTTGAAATCGATCCGGACTATACGCGTGCAGTGAAGAGGCTGCAGGGCGCGGAATGGGCTGACTCGACTCCAGAGGCGCTATCCGAGAGAATATCGCCTGAACAACTCGCCCAGAGTGCGGCAACCTGAGGAGATCCCCTTGGCCGATGTTCCCGTCTACATGATTGCGAATCTCGATATCACCGATCCGGATCGCTACCGCCAGTACGAAATGGGTTTCTTTTCCATCTTGAAGAAGCACGGGGGCGAGTTCTTTACCTTCGACGACAAGATCGAGACACTCGAAGGCGTCGCACCGCCTAGCGGACGATTGGTGATCTTCAGCTTCCCCTCGGAACAGGCCGCGCACTCCTGGTACGAAGACCCCGAGTACCAGGCGCTGTCGGAGCACAGGCGAGCGGGAACGACACTGAACTTCCTGACGATGGTTCACGGCCTGCCACCGCGCGGATAGGATGGCGAAGATGATTCGATCGAATAGAACACCCGCTGTCTGGCTGGCCTTGATCGGATCTGCTCTCTGCTTCGCATGCACAGACACTCCAGCCGACTGCAGTTGGCAGCGCCGTGGAGATGACACCGAGTGGGTCTCGTACGGCAACGATGTTGGGGGAACGCACTTCTCTCCGGTTGCACAGATCGGGACCGCCAACGTCGGCTGTCTCGAGGAGGCGTGGGAGTTTCGAACCGGAGACCTTCCGGATACCTACGGCGCACACGATTCGAATCTGGCCGCCGAAGTCACGCCGGTTCTGGTCGACGGATCTCTGATCCTGTGCACGCCCTACAACCGGGTGATTGCGCTCAATCCCGAAACCGGAGAAGAGCGCTGGAGTTTCGACCCCAAGATCGACCTGAACGGCAAGTACGGAAATCAACTGGTCTGCCGCGGTGTCTCACCGTGGTTGGACTCGAAACGGAGCGCGACCTCCGAGTGCAAGCGCACGATCTTCACCGCAACCAACGATGCGCGCCTGATCGCGATCGACGGCCGGAATGGCGAGCTGTGCAGGGATTTCGGAGATGGTGGAATCATCGATCTCAACCCCGGCGTGGGCGAACAGGAGTGGCGTGGGGAGTACCAGATGACTTCGCCGCCTGCTCTCGGGCACGACGTCGTGGTCGTCGGCTCCGCGATCTCCGACAACACGCGCAATAACGCCCCCAGTGGGGTCGTACGTGCTTACGACGCGCGCAGTGGCGCACTGCGTTGGGCCTGGGATCTGCGTCCACCGGATTTCGTTCCGACCGAGACCAATACAAGCGACGAGGGCTACGCACTGGCCACACCGAACATCTGGGCGCCGATGGCCGTCGATCTGGATCTCAATCTGGTGTTCGTGCCCACTGGTAATCCCGCACCGGACTATTTTCGCGGCGAGTCGAACCTGGACCACTACGGCAGTTCGGTGGTCGCGCTCGACCTAGACAGCGGCAAGCCGGCCTGGAGCTTTCAGACCGTGCACCGCGACCTATGGGATTTCGACTTGCCCGCGCAACCGACCCTGTTCAACCTGCGACGCAATGGTCGAGAGATTCCCGCGCTCGTTCAGGCTACGAAGATGGGGCTTCTGTTCATCCTGAACCGCGAAACCGGCGAATCGCTCTTCCCGATCGAGGAACGGCCGGTACCCCAGATCGGGGTCCCGGATGAGCGTCTCTCACCAACCCAACCGTTTCCGATCAAACCACCACCGCTGGTTCCTCACTCACTGACGGCTGACGAAGCCTGGGGCGTCACACCTTTCGATCGCGCTTCCTGCCGGACGAGCATCGAGCAACTGCGCTTCGAAGGGATCTACACACCGCCGACGATCGAAGGTACGCTCGTGGTTCCGGGCAATGCCGGTGGTTCGAACTGGGGAGGTGTTGCGGTCGACGAGGCAAACCAACGCCTGATCGCCAACACCCAGAACCTCCCCTGGATGGTCGCGCTGATACCGCGTAACGAGGCGGTCGACCTGAAGGAGGAGGGCCGCGACGAGTACGCCGAGTTCGCGCCAATGCGCGGCACACCCTATGTGTTGAAGCGCTCGTTGCTCATGTCGCCACTCGGCCTGCCCTGTAGTGCGCCGCCCTGGGGAGAACTGGCGGCCGTCGACCTGGTGAACGGAGAGATCGAGTGGCAGGTGCCACTCGGAACCGTGCGCGATCTGTCCCCCGTACCGCTTCCGTGGAAGCTCGGTGTACCAAACCTGGGTGGACCACTGGTGACCGGCGGCGGATTGATCTTCATCGGCGCGGCCCTGGAAAAGGCTTTCCGCGCCTTCGACGCGGAGACCGGTGAAGAGATCTGGAACACGCGCCTGCCCTTCGGTCCACAGGCCACACCCATGACGTATTCCGCAGGCGGACGTCAGTTCGTGG
>JAAELY010000437.1 GCA_024226335.1 bacterium | reverse complement strand
GAGGGGAGCATCCACGACGATGCGACCGCATCGAAGCTCGGATTCCGCGGCGGCACCGTAGCCGGAAACATCCACATGGATCAGTTCGTTCCCGTGCTCGTCGAAGCGTTCGGAAACGAGTGGTTTGAGACGGGACATCTGTCGTTGCGTTTCCTGAACGCAACGACAGACCGCGAGATCGTGCGCGCACACGTCACTCCCCCCGCCGATCCGAAAGACCCCAACCCAGTCGAAGCCTGGATGCTTCGCGAGGACGGGCTCGAAGTCGCGCGCGGCAGCGCGGGGATCGGCGACATCAGCCAGAGTGCTCTGCACCAGACCGACCTGCGTTCCTGCGATCCGAAGGGACTGCGCATCCTCCAGGAGTTGCGACCGGGCGAAGTCATCGGATCGTTCGAGGAACAGTACGCCGGAAAACAGCAGCAGGAACGGCTCGAAAAGGGCTGGATCAGCGATCCCCTGGCCTGGTACTCGGGTCCGTCTCCGTGGGGCGGTTCCCTGGCCTCGCCCTCAGCACTCGTCGAACTGCTCTGGTTCGCGCCGACCGAAGCGCTGCGCGCGAAGATCGGCCGCTCCGTCGGCTTGTTCGGATCGATCGAAGTCGCGCACACGCAGGGCCCCGTGTTCCTCGATCAGGCCTATAGCGTGAGCTCCGAAGTGATCTCGTTGGGAGAAAGCCCGAAGACGGAGATCATCTGGTTCGACTCGGCAGCCAAAGACGACGAGGGTCGCACTGTTGCCACCATGCGCATGCAGTTGCGTTTCATGAAGGCGTCGTCCGAGCTTTACAGCGCGTAGCTGCACGGTTTCCTTTTCGCGGCGTTCAGCCCCGGCGCGTCAGTCGTCCGAGTTTGAAGTTGTCCCAGGTCACCTTGTGCTCGGGCTCGACGATAAACCAGCGCCGGCTACTTCCGCCGGCCGAGAAGTCGTTGGGGGGCGGGTCGTCGACGGGCGGGCGGCCGTGGCCGCCGTTGTACTTCCTCCCCATCTGAACTCGGGCCTCATTCAGGTGGGGATCCGCGTCCTCGGCGGCTGCGTCCTCCAGGATGGTCGCGCGCCCCTGGAACATGAGCCCCTGCAACTCCGGGAACTTCGTGTTGCGATCCACGATCACCGTGCACTGCGGATTGCGTCGCAGGTTTCGGATCTTCTGACCCCGGCCGTAGATGTAGATGCATCCGTTGACCCAGGCAAACCACATCGGCGTCAGATTGATGCGGTCCTGCGGGCTGTGCGTGGCAATCCGCAGGTTCCACTCGCTAGTCATGATCTCTTCGATCTGATCGGACTCCAGCGCCAGTTCTCGGGAAAGTGCCATGCGCTGCAGTCTACGCCTGGTTGCCGAATCGCTTCGTCAGCCAGTTCAGCATCAAAGAGCTGAGCTCTTGCGGCTTCTCTTGTTGGGTCCAATGACCGCAGCCCTTGATCATGTGCATTTCCAGATCGCTGCAGAGATCTTTTGTGCCTTCAGCGATGTAGGGAGGCATCGCCGGATCCCATTCCGCGGTGATCATCAGGCATGGAAGATCGAGCTTCTTCTTTCCGACCTCGGGCAAGCGCGCAGCGTTGCGATCGATGTTTCGATACCAGTTGATGCCGCCGCGGAAGCTGGCGCTCTGATAGGTACTCGTATAGTGGTCCAGCTCGGCCGGGGTCAGCAGTGCTTCGCCGATCGCTCCGATCGCATCGATTCGAAGGAAGGGGTTGAAGCCGACCTCATCCCGGACGGCCTGGGCCACCGCTTGCTCGACCGAGACATCGCGACGCATCAACTTTTCGAAGACGATTCGCGTGCGCGCATCGACGAAGCGCTCCGCTACGTCCGGCGTTTGAAACCAGAGGGTGTAGGCTTCGTCGTCCGCGCTGACCAGAGTGCGATAGTGCGCCGTCGTGGGAACCGGGAAGTTGGGTGTATTGACTCCAATGACGCCAAGCGTTCGCTCCGGGTAGAGGACCGGCATGGCCCACGCAACGAATCCACCCCAGTCGTGTCCCGCAAAAACGGCCTGTTCAATTCCGAGCGAATCCAGCAACCCGGCCATGTCTGACGCCAGGTGTTCGAGGTCAAAATCTTCGATGGTCTCGGGAGAGTCGCTGGCGCCGTAGCCGCGCATATCCGGGACGATGGTGCGAAAGCCCGCCTCGGCCAGTGTGGCCAGCTGATGGCTCCAGGAGTAGGCGAGCTCCGGGAAGCCGTGGCACAGAACGACGGCCGGACCTTCACCCGCCTCGTGGACCGAAAGCGCAATGGCATCGATGTCGGCGCCCGCGGCTCCCTTTCGACTGGGCAGGCGGACGCGCTGGGCTTCGGGGAAGGGTTTCATGGAAACTCCTGGCTATCGTGCGGTTGAAATCCGTTCGCTGCGGTGTGGCTTGTCAGAAATCGGATTCGACAAGGATCTCCGCGGCCTAGCGACCGGGTTCGACGAGAATCTTCGCGTGTTTATCGGGCAGAGCGAGTTCCTCGAAAGCAGCGGCTACGCCGTCAAGCCCGGCGTGACCAGTGATGAGCGGCTCTGCTTCGATCCGACCTTCCGCCAACGAGTGCAGCGTTTGCGCGAATTCCTCCGGCGAATAGCCGAAGGAGAAGCGAATATCGAGTTCCTTGACGATGGCCACCATGGGCTTGATGAGGTCCGCCTCCATCGAAACCCCAACCACCACGACGCGTGATTGACGCGGTGCTTCGCGAATGATGTCCTGCAATATGCCCGGCACACCGACGCATTCGAAGATGGCCGGAGGGCGCATCTGCCCCAGCTCGAGCCAGGCGTCGAAGCCGGAGCGCTCCGCGGGATCCACGACCACGTGGGCGCCCATGCGCTCGGCGAGCGCGCGCCGCATGGGAGAGAAATCAGCAGCCACGATGGTTTCGACATTTGCGAGGCGAAGCCCCGCAATCACGGCGAGCCCAACGGGTCCGCATCCCACCACGATCGCCGAGTCTCCGGCGTCGACTTTGGCACGCGCCACAGCGTGAATTCCGACTGAGATGGGCTCGGTCAAGGCGGCGTGCTGGGACGAAAGACCGTTCGGCACTGGAACCAGCATCGACTCCATCAAGAGCATGCGCTCGGCGAATCCTCCCGGCACTTCGTTCGAATAGCCAAGACCGTGAAACTCGGCACCGCGAATCAAGAGCGCAGGATGGACGACGCGCGTTCCGGGTTTGTGCTGACGGCCCGTACCGGGGCCATAGTCGAGGATCTCTGCACAGAATTCGTGTCCCATGATGACGTCCCGGGAAAGGTCCATCACCGTGGGCGCGCCGGCCTCGAGAGAAGCTTCGACCATCTGCGGACCGTGCTGGAGGGCGTGAAGATCAGATCCGCAGATGCCGCAGGCCAGCGTTCCCACGAGGATCTCGCCCTTCTGGGGTTCGGGTTCTGGCACGGTATCCACGATGATCTTGGCATCGCGCATGATTGCTGCTCGCATCTTGATTCCTCTCCTGATTGATCCCGGTCGCTCTCACCATCACTCGAAATGCAAGACAGCGGCCCTTGGCCGCCGCCACACCGTTCACGGTAGGTAACGCAGTTCCTTCTTCTCACCGGTCAGACCGGCATCGCTTGCGCCACCCACGAGTGCCAGCGTTATGAGGGAGACGACCGAAGGGTCTGTCATCACATTCACGCACGCGGGCTTGCCACTCGCCAGCGCGCGTTCCAGTGCTGGAAGCAGATCCCCCGGATCAGTGACGTGCTCCCCATGGCAACCGAAACCGACCGCGGCCAGGTCGTAACGGGTCGCGCCGAGGTTTGTCACGACACGATGGCCCTCGCCATAGATCAGATCCTGACCGTGTGCCGACATCCCCCATTGCTGATCGTTGTTGACGACGACCACCACCGGTAGCTCGTGCCTGACCATGGTGTCGAACTCGGCGAAATTGAATCCGACTGCCCCGTCGCCCAACACACAGATCACACGCTTTTCCGGATGAGCGCGCTGGGCCGCGATGGCAAAGGGCATGCCGGTTCCGAGCTGGGCGAGGTAGCCATGGGAAAGCCAATGTCCGCCCTCGTAGACTTGAGCGGTCATCTCCATCCAGGAAGATGTCCCGCCCCCTTCCGCAACGAGGATGCTCTCCCGTCCCGCGACCTCCACGACGGAGTCGGCGAGTACATAGGGATGGATTGGCGTCTTCGCCTCTGTCAGCGTGCTGCCAAACATCATCCGATGGATTTCACTGCTTGCGCGCGTGGCTTTGAGCCAATCTTCGCGGGCTGGCCAGCTTCGTAGTTTCGCAGCGCCACAGAGGGCTCGAACAGTCTCGCCGCAATCAGCAGTGATCGCGAGGTCAACATCGCGATTGCGACCGATTTCTTCGGGCTCGATATCGACCTGAATCACTCGCGCATCCCGGGGCAGCATCTGGTCACCCGCTCCGCCGGTAAACAACCCGAGCCGCGCGCCCAGGACGAGAACGGTATTCGGCCCACCCGTACTCTGCCGATCGAGCATCGCGAGATTCATGATATTTCGGCAGCAGAGCGGGTGGTCCGCCGGAACCAGGCCGTGGGCGCGGCTATTGGAAAACACGGGGATCTGCGCGCGCTCGATCAGTTCGAGAAGATCGGACCGGAGATTCGTGCGCAAACCCGAGAACCAAGCGCCGCTTCCGAGCAGAATCGCCGGACGCTCAGCGGCGTGAAGCCATTCAATGGCCGTCTCGACAGCCTCATGCGTTGCACTCGGCCGCGTGGCCGGTGCGGTCTTGCCGGGCCAGTGGATCGCCTTCTCGTCCATCTGCGCGAAAGCGACATCGATCGGAATTTCTAGATAGACCGGGCCCGGCCGACCGCTGGTTGCTATGCGCAGCGCCTGAGCGACCTGATCGGCGACCCGCTCGATCTTTGGGATGCGATGCGCCCATTTGGTAACCGGGGCCATCAAGCCCACTTGATCGTAACCACCCGCGAGCGGGAGTCTCTCATCTTCGTTGGCCGGATTCGCGCCCCCGATCACCAACATCGGTATGGCATCGACAAAAGCATTCACGACACCGCTCACCGCATTCGCCACGCCGGGCCCCGAAGTGACGACCGCAATCCCGGGCTCGCCGGTTGCGCGCGCCCAACCATCGGCCGCATGCACGGCCGCTTGCTCGTGGCGCATATCCGTCATGCTGAAACCGCGCTCCTGGGCGGCCATGAAGACGGAGTCCAGATGGCCTCCGTGCAGCGTGAAGAACTGACGAATCCCCGCCCGCTCGAGCATCTCGATCAGGATCTCGCCACCGTTCTTCATTGCCACGTTCATTCTCCTGCAGATGTATGTCGCTCGTGGGTTATCATAAACCAAATATTTACTTGGAAATACTTGGATTGACGCCCAGCCCGGAGCGTACGTGAAGACGAAGACTCAAACCCCTGATTTTGCTCCGAAAAAACTGCCTTCCCAGGCTCGCTCGCAAGAGACGTTCAAGGCCGTGGTCGAGGCATGCGCTTGGCTCCTGCCACGCAATGGATACGCCGGTACCAGCACGAACCACATCGCCGTGCGGGCCGGCGTGAACATCGCTTCGCTGTACGAATACTTTCCAGGCAAGGACGCAATCGTGGCACAGGTGGCCCAAGGCCTGGTGGAGCAACTGCTAGAGCGCCTGGCACGGGGTGCGGCCGAAGTACTGGACGGCCGCGAGGATCAGGCGTTGCAGAGGTGGATCCAGCTCATTCACGACACCGTGGCGCGGGAAAAGGACCTGATCGCGGTCTTCATCTATCAGGTTCCGTACGCAAACCAACTCGAGCCGATCCAGGCGATCGGCGCCCGGCTGCTCGAGTTATCCCGGCAGGTACACGGACACTCTGGTCACTTCTTCCGGCCTAATCTCTCCGATGCCACGCTGCAGCTGGTCATCAACCTCGTCAACTCGACCATCATGCAACTCGTATTGAATCCGCCCAGCCACTACCCGAAGCAGGAGTTGCTCGACGAACTCATCGAGCGGGTGCGAGAGTGGATAGGGGGCCGGCCAGAGTAGGCAGAGATCATTGCATGCCGTAGCGTTTGAGTTTCTTGTAGAGGCACTCCCGGGTGATTCCCAGACTGCGCGCGGTTGCGATTCTGCGCTGTCCGTGTCGGTCGAGTGCACGGCGCAGTACCCAGGCTTCGAAGCGCGCCATGGTCTGGCGCAGGGTTTCCGACGAAGGATCCGGCGGCAGACTCGGTGAACGTCCGCGGATTTCGCCGGAGAGCATTCGTGCGGTGATCAGGGATTCTCCGTCTACGCTGGCCACGATGCGCGCGACTTCGTTTTCCAGTTCGCGCACGTTGCCGGGCCAGGTGTGTGTTTCGAGCAAGCGGGCGGCATCGGGAGCAATATCGCAGGGTGTATCTGCGCCGCGGTGGCGTTCCAGGAAGAGGCGTGCGAGCGGAATCACGTCTTCTGCGCGCACGCGCAGCGGTGGCAGGGCGATCGGGAAGACGTTGAGGCGATAGAAGAGATCGCGCCGGAAACGACCGACCTCGACTTCGTGTTGAAGATCCCGGTTCGTGGCCGCGATGATGCGCACATCGACCTGGGTTTCACTCGTTGCGCCCAGTGGCCGCACGGTTCCCTCCTGCAGAACGCGCAGGAGCTTGACCTGGAAGGCCAGAGTGGTTTCTCCGATCTCGTCCAGGAAGAGAGTGCCGCCGTCGGCCTGCTCGAAATGACCGGGTTTCGGCCGCGTTGCGCCCGTGAACGCTCCTCGCTCGTGCCCGAAGAGTTCACTCTCGAGCAGTGTTTCGGGAAACGCCGCACAGTTGATCGCGACAAACGAACCCGGCGCGCGCAATCCGCCCCGATGAATCGATCGGGCGATCACTTCCTTGCCAGAACCGGTCTCACCCTGAAGAAGGACGCTGGCCGAGCTGCGCTGGGCCTTTTCGACGTACTCGAGACAGATGCGCATCGCGGGACTGCTGGCAATGATCTGTTCGGTCGCCCGCGGTTCCTGTGTGCGATGGCGCCGACGATCGAGACCTTCGAGTCGCTGCCGAACTGCGTCGCGCGAACTCGCATCGCGCACGACCAGCTCTTCGACACCGTGATCGAGAAGTTCGACTGCGTGGTTCATCTGCTCGGCGTCCGCAATCGCGATGACCGGCAGCTGATTGCGACGCCGGCGCAGCCAGCGCGCGTCCGATAGCGCGTCTTCAATCTTTCGACGGTCGATGCAGATGGCTTCGAGTGCGCGCTCTGAGAGGATTCGCGCCGCATCGGGCCGCCCGCGAACGGCCTCCACGCCGTTGTGGATCGCATCTGAACTTCGCTCTTCCGGGCTATCGGACAGGAACAGAATCGGATCGCCCATGCTGTCTCCTCTTTGGGGGTGCGCGGGCGTAGGAGCAAAGCGCGTGCCAGCCGATGGACGTGTGTCGGACCAAAAGCTGCGACCCGCGCGAGGGCGACTGGCCGGTAGCGGCGATCAGCGGCCACACTCGTCGAGTTGACCCTCCCGGGCCCGTCGTATAGGTTGCTTCACGAAACTTGTAGGAAACGAGTCGAAGAACGTGTCCAGGACCCGATTCGACACGATCAATTGCGGTGTCGCCCAGGCCCTCGAGCAGTTGGGGGATTGGTGGACCCTGCTGATCATTCGCGATGCGCTGCTGGGCGCGACCCGCTTCCAGCAGTTCGAGACGAATCTCGGCATCGCCAAGAATGTTTTGTCCGATCGCCTGTCCAGACTCGTAGAGCACGATGTTCTTGCCAAAGAACGACTCGCTGAGCCGGGCCATCGCTACGAGTACAAGCTCACTCCGAAAGGCCGCGACCTCTGGATCGTCATCACGGCGATGCGCCTCTGGTCGGACAAGTGGATCTTTGGCGAAGCGAAAGTGCCGTTCGTGTTTCGCGAGCGCGAATCAGGCCGAGAAGTGGCTCGCCTGATTGCGGTCGATGCGGACGGGATACCCGTTGAGGCGAGCGACCTGGAGGGGGCACCGGGTCCGGGTTGGCCCAGGGGCGTGGAAGCCCCCGTAGGGGAACCCTGGGCAAGCCCGCCGCTGGAACCAGCGCGACGGCGGCGGAAGACGATATGAGCACGGGGGACAAGAGCCTCTGTGAGAGCGACCGGTGGCCGCGTGGCCTCCGGCATTCGAATATTAGTTGCCATTCAAGGAGATCATCATGAAGACCGCAATCACGGAAATGCTCGGCATCGAGCACCCGATCATTCAGGGCGGCATGCACTACGTCGGCTTCGCCGAGATGGCCGCCGCAGTGTCCAACGCGGGCGGACTCGGAATCATCACGGGCCTCACGCAACCATCCGCCGATGACCTTGCTAAGGAGATCGCGCGCTGCAAAGAAATGACGGACAAGCCCTTCGGCGTGAACCTGACCTTCTTGCCGGGGCTTTCCGTGCCGGACTACCCAGGCTACGCCAAGGTGATTGCGGAGGGCGGGGTCAAGGTCGTCGAGACCGCCGGTCGAAATCCCAAGGTCGTCATGCCTACGCTCAAGGAGGCGGGGATCAAGATCATTCACAAGTGCACCTCCGTGCGCCACGCCCTAAAGGCCCAGAGCATCGGCTGCGACGCGGTTTCGGTGGACGGTTTCGAGTGCGGAGGTCACCCCGGTGAAGACGACATCCCGAACATGATTCTTCTGCCGCGTGCGGCAGATGAACTCGAGATCCCCTTTGTTGCCTCGGGCGGCATGGCGGACGGTCGCTCTCTGGTCGCATCCCTGGCCATGGGCGCACAGGGCATGAACATGGGCACCCGCTTCATCGCAACCAAGGAGGCGCCCGTTCACGACAACGTCAAGGCGGCGATCGTCGCAGCTTCGGAACTCGATACTCGACTCGTAATGCGCCCGCTCCGCAATACGGAGCGTGTGCTCACCAACCCCGCGGTCGAGCGCCTGCTCGCCAAGGAAAAGGAACTCGGCGACAAGATCGAGTTCAAGGACATCGTCGAGGAAGTGGGCGGTGTCTACCCGCGCATCATGTCGGAAGGGCTCATGGATGCGGGCGCCTGGTCGTGTGGAATGGTCGCCGGCCTCATCAGCGACATCCCGACCTGCAAGGAACTGATCGACCGGATCATGGCCGAGGCAGAAGAGATCATCCAGAAGCGTCTGGCCGGGTTTCTGTAAGCCCGACTCGTAAACCTTAACCGCAGACCTGAATCGGAGTTCCGCGAGACGCGATCAGCGCGACAGAACCCCTCGGAGTGCGCTCGTCCCGAACAGGAGAACGGCCAGCACTCCCAACCCCCACGCCGGAAGGGCGGGGACCGCTGTGGCTTGTGCTAGTTCTGCGTCGCGCACGAGTCGGACGTAGTTGAAAACCCGAACCACATCGCCCTGAGGACCATTGCCATTGGGGTAGCTGGCGGGATCGCCATCTTTCGGATCGCTTCGCTGAGAACCGGCGCCGTGAACGTCCATCAGCACATAGTTGCCGGAGTTCTGCGGAGTCTCCATGAATCCCAGAGCTTCACCAAACGCGAGGTAGACCGCCCACTGGCCCGGACTTCCAGTCCAGTTCGCATGAGTCGTTCCGGTCCAGTAGAAGGGATAATCCGTTCCACCCCCTTCGTCGACGATGGCGGTCGCCCCGAAGAGTGCGTCGATGGCGGGAGAAGCCGTTGTGGCGGGCGAGCGCGTGTAGTCGATAATGCTCTGGAGTTCCTTCGCGTCCGGAAGACGCCAGTCGCCGTAGCCGAGAAAACTCTCGGAGTTCTTCTGCTCGACCCAGGCCAGCGCGTCCTCCCAATTCAGTCCTGTTCCATTGTCCGCCCTGGACCACATCAAGAGGCTCGCCTCGTCCGTAATGGTGTCGTCACCATTGTCCAGGAACTGGTTGATGCCGTAGCTGGTATTGCCCCTCACAAAACGAACGTATGCAGTCTTGTCCTGGCTGGGATCCACTGGATCTGCCGTCCCATACCCCTTGATGCGTCCGTCTGCGAAGTTGACACCGAATACCGTGTGGTCGCCGCTCATCGTCGTGCTTACGTACTCGTCACTGGACCAATACTGGGCATCGATGATGCGCTCGCTGGCACCCGTGTCCCCGTAGTCAAAATCGAAGTAGGCCGTATCGATGAAGGGCACCAGTCCGGAGGTGTTGGTGCCGGAGTAACCGCTCGGATCAACGCCGCTGAAGTCGATCAGAGAATAGAGTTCCTTGATGCTAGGCAGACGCCAGTCGTCGTAAACACCGAAGCTGACCGCGTTGAGCGTGGCGGCATAGGACATAGCATCGGCCCAGCTCAGCTTGTCGTCGGCATCGATATCGCTGTCACCATCCAGATCAGGGTCCCGGGTCCAGGTCAGACCCGTAACTCCATCGAGCACGCTCAAGCCGTCTGCGCTGATCGCGTAGCTAGGTTGATTTCCACTGTGCTGCGCATCCTGACCATAGAAGGCCGCACCCGCTGACGGAGCGGCGATGACATCGGAGTCGTCGTACGAAGTGGCTTGCCCCGTATCCACGATCGGGTAGCTCTGAGCAGCCGCGGTGGCGACCTGCATCAGCGATCCCAGAATCACGCCGAGGACTTTCGCTCCCGTTTGTACCCTGCGAAAATCCATCCGAATCGACTCGGGCGCATCGGGCAGTTTCCGACGATTCACCTCTCTCAGGCTCACCGGAACTCTTCCGCGGGCTTCAGCCAGGTTGGACCCCGGAGCTGCTCCCGCGGTGCTCATCTTGTTGACCATCCCTACCCTTCCCTTTTCTGCTCTAACCTGTAGGACCCTCCTGCCGCGTATCCGGTTTACCGTCCTCCAATCCGGTAGCGAACTCGCGCTACCTGGGTTCGTGGACGGAAATCTCGCGAAACCGAGATGCGCAGGGTCTGCGGCCACTGAAGACCCGTGCCATCACTGGAATCTCTCATCCACCGGTAAGACGGAGAGAAACTCGGATCAGGCGTTGATCGCGCTCTGTACCAGCTGCGGGAGTTCGGCGAGGCCTCCGGACGCAAAGAAATGATCGGCCTTCGGAATCACGTCGAGGTTCGCGTTGGGCAGGGGCGAGATCAATGCGGAGAGTTTGTCGACCGGTGCAAGCGTGTCCTGCCCGCCCACGATCACATGCAGCGGTCGCCCGAACTGGTCCAGGGGAAGCGCTTCGAGCATGGCCACGGGCGGCGCCACCATCAGCACGTCGCGCACGCGCGGATCCCCCATGGCGCAGCGCAGCGCGACGACTGAACCGAATGAGTAGCCCGCGGCGATCAGCGGAAGCTCCGCGCTCTGCGCGGTGTGCTCCAGCGCGGCCGCGTAATCTTCTTCGGCTGCTTCGAGATCGCCACTCCGAACGCCCTGGCTCGCCCCCACTCCCTTCCAGTTGAAGCGCAGCGATGCGATGCCGCTCTTGTAGAGACCGTAGGCCAGCTCATTACACACGGGGCTGTCCATGCTCCCGCCGTACTCTGGATGGGGCGGTGCAATCACGGCGCCGCGCAGACTGCCGGATTGCCACACCCCTTCGAGTGTGATCCTTCCGTCTCCGATCGGGACCGTGACCATCTGCTCATGCCAGGACATCTGGAAACACTAGCAAGTGGGGAGATTCAACGCGCTGACTCCCGGAGACAGGATTCGATCGCGAGTTCGACCGAGAGCTTTCCCAGGCCGAGCTGATCGGCAATTCCTTCGGCCGAGTACGTGGAGCCGGTATTCCAGAGTTCCTTCAGGAGTTCACCAGCACCGCGCACTTGCCAGAAGGACTGGCCGAACTCCGCACGCAGATACTCTTCGAGTTGCGCCACCAGGCAGGCCGAACGCAGCTGATCGAGTGCCGGGAGTTCGGGATTTGCCTCGCCGAGCATCTGCTCGGGTGCGAAGGAACAACCCAGCGCGTCGGAAAGGAGATCGGCGAAGAAATCGCCGAGTGGTCGCGGATCGCCCGGTTCCCCGAGCGCAGCCAATTCGATTTCAACGCGCGCCAACGCAGCTGCACGGCGCAGCCGCAGGAGTCGCAGAAACCGGCCTGTTTCGGCAAAGACATCCGCGCGGACGGCGGCCGGCCCGCGCTCGATCCAGTCGCGATCCTGAGTGCGATTGGCGAACAAGCGGCCCCAGGCGTGTTCGAGCGCCGGATCGCCAGGCGCGCGGCGTTCGATAGGCAAAGACGCGGAACAAAAGGCGAAGGCGAACGCGCGCCCGCTCGCTTCCAGGCAGGACTCGTAGGTATCGGCCCCCCCGCGCGTTGCGTGCAGGATCTGAATGCGCCCGGGGATGTGCGGCGCCGTGCAGACTGCACCTCTCGAGAGCGCGGGTGCGGTCGTCACGGAATCCAGATCTGCCAGGGCAAGGCCCAGGCCGCGAGTCGTAAACTCTATTCCGTTGGCCAGATTCGCCAGGGGAAAGAAGCGATCGAACGCCCTGCGGCGCTCGATGGCGATCAGATCGGCGCGGCTCGCACGCCGACTCGATCCGATAGCCGAAAGACCGCCAGCCAGGGCATCGCGATACGCCGGTTCGCTGGCTTCGAGCACGAGTGAAGCCGAATCCGACCAGGCCTTCGAATCAACCTGCGGCTGCCGCAGCGCGGCCCATTCCAGGTGATTCCCGTGATGCATCGCGTTCAGAACCTCGAGGCGACGGGCGAAGCGCTCCTCGCGCAAGAGCCGCAACTCGGACTGCCCGCGATCGAGCATTTCCTGGATTTCGCGCCGATCATCGGCCGATTCGCTTTCGCTCAGGCGCTCCAGCCACTGGCCGCGCGGAAGATCGAGCTTGCCGATGCGAAAGCGATGGGCGGATTGCCGCTCGAGAATCTCGGTATCGAGCTCGCGCGTACTCCGGCCGAGGACGATCCGCTCGATGGCCACGATCAGTCGGCGTGTCGATTCTCGAGCGGTTTCGAAGTCGCCCGTCTCGTGATCGCTCCGCAGTCCATCCAGCGCATCGCCACTGCTCAGCTCGCCGTGGCGATCATCCGCTTCGTCCAGCGCCTCGGCCGCTTCTGACGCACTGCAACGGCCCGCCCGCAGCCCAAGACGCACGAGTTCACACGCTTCCCGATGCATTTCGAGCTGACTGCGCAGGTCTGCCACCAACGCGGGATTCTAACAACCCGTTTCCATGCTTTCTGGAGACGGGGAGCCCGCCAGCACGTGGGCTACTCTCGCTGGAGATGAAGCGGCGGGTGATCTGGCAAGGATCGATCGGTTCGTTCGGAATCGACGAAGTCGTGCTGCCTTCAAAGCAGCGCGTCGAGATCGCCGTTCTGCGTCATCCCGGCGCGTCGGCGATCGTTCCGTTTCTGGGCGAAGACCGGATCCTGCTCCTGCGCCAGTATCGACACGCGGCATCGGGAACCATCTGGGAGGTCCCGGCCGGAAAGATCGACCCCGGTGAAGACCCGGCCGTGTGCGCTGCGCGCGAACTCGAAGAGGAGACGGGTTACCGGGCGGGCCGGATCGAAGCAACCGGCAGCATCCTGACAACTCCCGGATTCACAGACGAACGCATTCACCTTTTTTGCGCCTACGACCTCGTGCGGGGAAACATGGCCCACGAGAGCGACGAGGTGATCGAAGTGCACGAACGAACGCTAGGCGAAGCGTTGGAAATGATTGACCGCGGCGAGATCGACGACGCCAAGTCGATCGCAGCGCTGTATCACGCGGCCCGACGCGCGGACCTGACGTGAGCGACCAACAGGCTCGATCCGGCTGCGGCGTGGCCATCACCGGCCATCGACTCCCACTCGACGCCATACTGCGCCTGGCGCAGGACGCCGATCGACTCGGTTACGACGTACTTGTAATCGATGGCGATACGACCTGGCTTCCGCGTCGCCCGACGTCTCCGATCCACGACTCGACCGCACTGCTGGCGGCCACTCTGCGTTCGACCGAGCGGATTCGCGTGGCTTCGATTCGGGTTCCAGTATTCTGGAACGCCGCGCTTCTCGCCCGCAGCTTTGCCAGCTTGCAGACACTCTCGGCGGGGCGGACGTTTGGCTTTCTGGCCGCAGGGCAGGCCCGTCACGAGTCCAGTCTGGGTCTGCCCGAGTTGAGTGATGCCGAACGCCTGAGCTGGCTCGACGAGCTGCTCGAAGTCCTGCCGGAGTTGCTGTCAGACAAGGAGGTGCGTTTCGCGGGTCGTCACATCCGGCTCGATGGCGCGCGCCTCGGCTCGGCCCCGGTCCCTCTGTCGCTGGTCGTGGCCGCCGCGCGGCCGCGCGCTCTGCGCATCGTCGATAGACACGCCGACATCTGGGAAGCCAATGTGCCGCCCGTACGGGAGCAGCTCGATGCACTTCGCCAGCACCTGACCCGGCCTCTCCCTACCTGGATCTGGATCTTTGCGCGACCCGGGCTGGGCGCTGCAGCCGCCATCGAGGAATATCGCCGCCACGCGCCCTGGTTTCGCGGGTTGCCCGAGGCCGCGGCGGAACGGGCGGTTCTGTGGGGCGAAGTCGAACGCTGTCGAGAACGTCTACTGGAATTGAGGCAGGCGCTCGAGATCGACCTGCCCATCCTGGACCTCGCCGGACTCGACGAATCCGCAGCCCGCAGCGCACTGGAGGCCTTCGCCCCGGCAAAGGATGGGCGAATTTCCTAGTGTCCTGTCTCAGAGGTCTGGAGCCCAGGAGCCTGAAAGGAAGCCCGATTGAACAGAGGTAGCGGGGGGTTCGGCGGTGGCGGGGGTTTTCCCGCCCTGAGCCCGATGGTCAAGAAGCTCATGATCGCCAACGGCGTGTTCTGGGTGCTGCAATTGCTGATGCTCGGCACCGGAGTGCCGTTTACCGAGATCGGCTCCATCAGTGTGGCGGGCGTATTCCGGGGCATGATCTGGCAGCCCTTCACCTATATGTGGCTGCACGATGTCCACGGCCCGATGCATCTCTTGTTCAATATGTTCGCGCTCTACATGTTCGGCGGATCGCTGGAAGCAGTCTGGGGCGCGAAACGCTTTCTGCGTTTCTACCTGATCTGTGGTGTGGGTGCAGGGTTCATCATCATGGCGGGCAACCTGCTCTCGGGGGCCCACTACGTGACCACACTCGGAGCGTCCGGTGCGATCTATGGGCTGCTCACCGCGTTCAGCCTCACGTGGCCGGACCGCACGATCATGCTCTTGTTCCCGCCGATCCCGATCAAGGCGATCTGGTTCATCCCGGTTCTCTTCGTAATGCAACTCGCGATGGGTGGCGGCGGAAACGTCAGTCACGTGGGACATCTGGGCGGCGTAATCGTCGCTGCAATCGTGATGCGCAGTGAAGTGAAAGGCTACTTCGGCTTCAGCAAGCTGCGCTACCGCTGGCATCGCTACCGCATGCGCAATCGGCTCAAGGCCGTACGGCGTGACGAGTGGGAGCGCCGCAAGAACCAGAAAGACGACGACGACCCGACGTATCACTGAAGGCGTGACAGTTCCGTCGGAACTGGAGCTTTCGTGTTCGGAGGAGAGGAAACAGCGAGGGCCCTGCGACTCACGCCGCAGGACCCTCTGGAATTTCCTCTCCGACCCACCCGATGCGGATTACGGGCGATCCCGAGAGATCTTCTTCGTTCTGTTCTAGAGCAATGTCGGGCTTCGCTACTCGACCGTGAAAGAGGATCTCCGAAACTCGCTGCGTTCACCGCCGTTCGAGTGGAGTGACTTTATTCCATGAAGGTGAGCCGGGTCAAACGCTTTTTGTCATTGAAGCAATAACTTCTACGTGATGCGTTTGCGGAAGAGCGTCAATGCATGTGATCTCGGTCACGGAATACGAAGGTGCAAGAACCTCGACGTCGCGCGCGAGCGTCGATGGTTCGCACGAGACATAGACGACTCGTTGAGCACCCGAGTCACGCACTGCATTCACTACGCTGCGATGACAACCGGTACGCGGTGGATTGAGCAACACGAGTTCCGGCGCCAGACCCGAGAGCTTTCCCGGTGCCCAGGACTCGGCCGACGCCTCGACGATTTCTGCATTCGAGTTCCGCGCGGCGTCACGCGCATGCGCACCGCGTTCCACTGCGATCACCCGGGAGAAACGTTTCACGAGTCCGGCCGTGTAGAAACCGACGCCCGCATAGAACTCGACGGCAAGCCCACCTTCGCCGCACGCGTTCAACACGAGTTGCAACCATGTTTCCCAGAGCGATCGGTTCGTCTGAAAGAACGCATTCTCACCGACGCTGTAACGGTTGACACCGATGTCGAGCGTGTCTCCGTAACCTCGGATCGACACTTCTCCCCGACCCCGCGGAGATCGATCTCGAACTCGATCCAGTTCTTTTTGTGTTGACTCATCCAGGATGAGACAGCGTTCGACATCGATCACGAAATGCGACGCGCGAGCACGGAAACCCACCTGCCGTGCAGCGTGAGCGATACGCGCGCGCGATCGATAACCCAGCTGCGCTGGTGACGACACGTAGTCGATCTCGGGAAGTTCGGTCAGATGCGCGATTCGCTGCAGGGCGTCGCGCACGATCATCGTCCGCGCGCGTTGCTGCGCAGCCTCACTCACGTGCATCCAATCGCAGCCGCCGCAATCGCTGAAAAGGGAACACGGAGGCTCGCGTCGCTCCGATCCGGGTTCGAGGACTTCGACGATCTCGCCAAGAGCGAAGCGTTTTCGCACACGCGACAGGCGCACACGCAAAAGATCGCCGGGAGCGGCCAGCGCGACGAAGACCGCCATGCCTTCGTATCGCCCCACGCCATCGCCACCCGCGCCCAGAGAATCGATGCGCAGTACGAGTTCCGTACCCGGACCCAGCTGCTCGGCGCGGGTCAGCGACCGACCTCGATCACGCGCCGCGAGGAGTTGAACTCTACTTCGACCGAGGCCGGGGAGATACTGGTGATGCGCACCCCGGCCACGACCTCGCCTTCGTGCGCTTCCCGCTTCGTCATATTGGGCAGGACGATCTGCGCGACGCTTCGCGGGCGGTCCGGATGCCATCGCACACTCTCGATCGCGATCGCGGGAAATGGGTCGACTGCGATGGCGGTCTGAGCGGAGGCCGCACTCGGTGAGACCGCAGGGGCGGGCGGCGGAGTCTTGCGCTTCGCCACCACCGCAGG
>JAAELY010000436.1 GCA_024226335.1 bacterium | reverse complement strand
CCCCGCCGATTCGGAGGAGTGATGGTCTACAAAGACGACTGGGTAATCGGCGAGACTTTCACAGTAGACAAAAACGCGATAGAGCGAGCCAACAAGGGCTGGGAGATCATCAAGAGGGATCTCGACATCACGACCTATGAGGCTCCGAACGGCGACACGTTCACGACCATACGAGGCAAGCGATGCTCCACCAACGATACGAAGACGAACTAGCGGACCTGACGTTCGGGCCGCTCAAGGAGGTATGTGATGACGACGAGAAGTCCCCGAAGATTTGGACACGCCCGCGGCGTCGCCTTGGCCTGTTTACTGGCCCTGACCTTGATGACGTCGTCAACGGCGATGGCGGAACCAATGCAACTCGGCGACATCGAGTTCGTCAAGATCATCGAGACTAACGCCTGCGACGAAGAAGCGTGCCGCAACGATCAAGACGTACTCCGCGCGTGCGACGACGAAGGAGGCGCGGACCCCGGAGCAACGCCGCAGTACACCTCGTTCGATCGCGGCGGGCGGATCATCGGCGAATGCCTGCTGACCTGCCGTAACCGTCACCGAGGCAACAGGATCAAGGCCGGCACTCGCGAAGTCTGCGGGCTCGTTCCCGAACCGCGGCCGGGTACGCTCGGCTTCGGCGACGGGCCCGATCCATTCGGCCTCTGCCGTTGGATAGTTGACGACAGCGACCCACAGAACCGCCGTCGCCTCGTGTGCGTGCGCGTTCACCAGCGCGACGCGACGGGCTTCCCTTGGCTGGAGTCTAACTGATGCGGAAGCGCCCGGTCAAGGAACGCTTCATGGAGAAGTTCCGCGCTGACTACTCAACTGGGTGCTGGGAGTGGACCGCCGCAAAGAACGCCTGTGGTTACGGCATCATCGGTTTTGCCGGTGGTTCACTCCTAGCTCACCGCGTCGCGTGGGAAATCTTCTTCGGCGAGATCACGGAACCGTGCGTTCTCCATCACTGCGACAACCCTGGTTGTGTGAACCCCGAGCATCTGTTCCTCGGCACGCAGCAGGACAACATCGCAGACATGAAGGAGAAAGGCAGGGCTCGCGCACCTGAACGGCGCGGCGAGGACGTCCCCACGTCGAAGTTGACAGAGAAGCAGGTGCTTGAAATCCGCGCTGACCCCAGGGTCCAACGCGAGATTGCCGCCGACTACGGTGTTCATCAAGTGACAGTCGGCGAGATCAAGCGCCGAGAGATCTGGACTCACATCTAACAGGAGGAATCCATGACCCGAACATTGAAGGTACTGGCCCTGGCCGCGGTGGTCTCGCTTACGGTTTCAGCATCCCCGCAGGACTGCACGCCGCAGACGACGGTGGAGGGCTGCGTGAACTGTTACGTGGCGAACTTCTACGAGATGGCGGCGCAGGAGGGTGCGAACGCGCCTTCCCCGCAGCAGCACGCTGACGCGGAGCGGGACGCGGAGGGATTCTGCTACGCGGTGCAGTGTTTGCCGTTGCGCGGTGCGTGCCCTGCTCCGGACTGCATTGGGCCGCGGCCGTTGGGGTGCTCGTGATGCTCGAAGACGCTGCGATGTTCGCCTGCGGAGTCTTTCTCGGCGGCGCGGTGATGTGGTTCGTCATCGACTACCGCCGGTACAAGGCGAAGTGCGAGGAAGCGAAACGGCGGTTGCCTTCGGTGTTCGGTAGTTGAAGATGGGCGGTCGGTGGTCGAGCAGGTCCACCAATGGCAGGGGGATGGTTCCCATAAACGTACTCACCCTGTCATTGGCTGCCATGACGCCACCGACCGTCCGCTAGGATGCCGCCGCGCTAGTGCGTAGTCGATGCTTGTAATGAGGTCGATGTTCCCGTTGGACTCGGGATGGCGCGGCGGCTGGAGGAATGATGGGTGACAACCGGAGACACCAAGCGCTTAGATTCTTGACAACGCTGGAAGCAGACCGAAATTTTTGGGAGGGCATCGCCCGACAGCGTGACGCCAAGATCCGCGAGCTTGAGGGGCGGTTGGAGAACGAAGGCGAACGTGTCGCTCTGCGCGACAAACCGTTACACCCGTTAACGTGCTGTGACGATTGCACTACTGCACGGACCGCCCTCCAGCGCGTGAAGGATGGGGGGCTGGTGCGGTGCCAGCGTCCACGCGCCGATATGTCTGAAGGACGTATCAACATCGAGTGTAGGACCGCCGACTATATGCTGCCGAGTGACGACTGGTGCGATGGCTGCCGGTGGAACGAGGAGAACGGCGATGGGTAGATACCGAAAGAAACCAGTGGTGATCGAGGCGTTTCAGTACAAGCGGAGTTCACCGTGGCCGGAAGGTGTCGTAACGGTAGGCGGGGTGCCTGTTGTTCCTACGCT
>JAAELY010000435.1 GCA_024226335.1 bacterium | reverse complement strand
GCGAAAGAGGTCCACCAGGGATTTGCAGTACTGGACGACCGCGGCCACTTTGTGCGGCGCGGTCTTGCCACTGCGCACGACCACCAGGTCGAGCTTCGGGCTGATGAGGATGCGCTGCCCGCCCATCCCGCTGCAGTAGAAGATGCCGAGGCTGCCGGGGATGACCCAGAAGTGGGCGCCGTAGATTCCCTCGGACTGGGCCGAGGGCGTGCGCGAGTAGTCGACCCAGCCCTCGGGCAGAATCCGCTCGCTTTCCCAGAGGCCGTCCCGCAGGTACAGATAGCCGAAGCGCGCGAAGTCGCGCGGGCTGCAGTAGCAGTGGCTGGAGCCGATGAAGTTCCCGGCCGGGTCGAACTGCGGATCGGCACTCTTCATGCCCAGCCGATCGAAGAGTTCGGTCTTCATGAAAGCCAGCATCTGCGCCGGGTCGCCCCCCAGCGTCTCGCTGACCAGGCGAGCCAGCAGATTGCTACCGCCGCTGTTGTAGTTCCACCGCGCCTCGGGTTCCTCCAGATAGGGAAGCCCCGCGGCGAAGGCCGCCACGTCCTTCTTGCCGTCGCCAAATAGCATCGGGATGACGTCCGATTCGTCCTCGGGGTAGTAGCGCACGGATCCCCCACCCAGGTGCTCGGCCTCGCGGAAGCGCAGTCCGTCGACCATGCGCAGCATCTGATCGATGCTGATGCGGGTACGGGGATCGTCGGTCGCCCACTCCTTCACCGGAATCGCTTGCGCGATGTCGAGCTTCCCCTGGCGAACCAGGATCCCTATCAGACTATTGGTGATGCTCTTGGCCATCGACCAGGAGAGGAAGGCATCGTCGGGTCCGGCGTCGTGGGCGTAGCGCTCAGCGACGATCGCACCGCGCTGAACGATCACCACGCCGTGGGTTCGATCGAGATCGTCGGGCTCCGGGTCCGAAAAGGCGTGATCGAGCAGGGCCTCGAGCGCCGCGGCATCGACGCGCGGATCGAGCGGGGCCTGGGGCCAGGCCTGAGTCGGCCAGGGGAGATCGCGAGGGTGGGAAGGAAGCGGCAGGAGCTTCGTCGTCTGGGGGCTGGAGGCTGTGTTCGTCATGCCGAATAGCATACCCGTTATTGATTTTCGTTGACTCTGGGCGGGACTCCGCCTAGCATCTCGATCGCAATGATAATTCTCCTGACAAAACGAAGATGAGTCGAGCGATCCAGCTCCTCGGGCTCTGCCTGGGTGTGCCGCGGCGCACGCGGACCGCCGTGGATGCCGCAAGTTCGACTCCCATCGGCAGAGGTGCGTTTGGCACCCGCTCGCGCGCCCATGGCGAGGGGAACCCCGATGGTGATTGACTGAGCCCTAGATAACGACCGGACTGCACCTGATCCGGCCTTCTGGGGCAACCAGAAGGCCGTTTTTTTGTGCCCAGCGTCCCGAAATCGGACGCAGAAGAGGTCAGGACGATGACGACAGCAGCCCAGGAGAACGATCTCCAGATCATCCAACGCTACACGGGTCAGCCCGCGGGCCTGCCCCGGGAGCTGAGACAGCGAATCGAGCAACTCTGGCAGGGTCAGCCGATCCAGCTCTACGCACTGGCCGACCTGGACGGCTCGATGCAGCTCTGCCGCACGTGGGTCGCGCTGGGTCCCGAGCACGTCGCGCTGGTGAAACAGCCGGAAGGAACGACGGACCCGGAGATCCTCAGCTTCGCGCGCTCGCGCATAACGGCGGTGCGGGAAGCCCCCGGCCTGTCGTGCAGCGTGCTCAGCATCCTGGGGGAGCCCGGAGAACCGGGGCTCGCAACCCTGCGCTACACGCATCGCCAGCGCCGCGCCATGGAGAACATCCGCTTCGTGCTCGAGGAGCAGCTCGAAGGGCGTGCCGTACCGACCGGCGACGGCGATCGCGAGTACATCGACGGTCTGGCCCGGCCGATCCGCGACGCCCAGGCCCTGGTGGCCAGCCGCGAACTGGCCGTACTCTGGCGGCTGCTCTCCTATCTTCGCCCGTACCGCCGCCAGGTTGCGCTGGGCATGTCGGCCGCAGCCCTGATCACCGTCTTCAGCCTGATTCCTCCGTACCTGGCGGGATACCTGATCGACGAGGTGATCTCACCGGTCCAAGACGGCCTGCTCCCGCGCTCCCAGGGTGCGCGCGTGGCCTGGCTGGCGGTGGGCACGATCGCGCTGACGTACCTGATGCGACAGCTCTGCGCCTTCGTGCGCCTGCGCTACATGTCGACGCTGGGCGAGTGGGTGGCGCGCGACCTGCGCACCGATCTGTACGACCACCTGCACACGCTCTCCCTCTCGTTCTTCTCGCGCAAAAAGACCGGTAGCCTGATCACTCGCGTCAGCTCCGACACCGACCGGCTCTGGGAATTCCTGGCCTTCGGCATCGTCGATGTATCGCTCTCACTGGTCATGTTGCTGGGCCTGGGCATCGTGCTGATCCACCTGGACTGGCAGCTCGGTCTGGTCATGACTCTGCCCGTGCCGATCCTGTGCTGGGCGATCTATCTGTATGGCGAGCGCCTGAACCAGCTCTTCCTGCGCGCCTGGCGCAAATGGTCGAGTGTGACCGACGTGCTGTCGGACACGATTCCGGGCATGCGCGTGGTGAAGGCCTTCAATCAAGAGGAACGCGAGAAGGGGCGCTTCGGCCACCGGAACTACGACGTGACCGACGAGTTCAATCGCATCCACCGCCTGTGGACCAAGTTCTGGCCGGCGCTGATGCTGGCGATCCACTTCATGGCGCTGGGTGTGTGGATCTTCGCCCTGCCCCGGCTACTGGGCGGAGTCGACGGTTCACCGCCGACCCTCAGCTCGGGAACCTTCGTGTCGTTCCTGCTCTACACCACGATGTTCGTGGCGCCGATCGAGATCATCGGTCAGATGGCCCGAATAACGAATCGCGCGACCAGCTCTGCGCATCGCGTGTTCGAGGTACTGGACACCCAACCCGAGGTCGTCGATGCATCTCAGCCGGTGCGCCTGGAGCCGATCCGGGGCCACGTGAGTTTCGAGAAGGTGAGTTTCGGCTACGACGGACTGCGGCAGGTGATCCGCGGCATCTCCTTCGAGGTGAAGGAGGGTGAGATGGTCGGCCTGGTCGGGCCTTCGGGCGGCGGCAAGTCGACCGTCGCCAGCTTGATCGCGCGCTTCTACGACGTGACCGGAGGCACGGTGCGCATCGATGGCGTGGACGTGCGCGATCTCGACAGCGGTCATTTCCGCCAGCAACTGGGCATGGTGTTACAGGATCCCTATCTGTTCCACGGCTCAGTCCTCGAAAACATCCGCTACGGCGCCGCGGACGCCACGACCGAGGAGGTGGTGCGAGCCGGGCGCGCGGCCAACGCCCACGACTTCATCTGCAAACTCGAGCACGGCTACGACACGATCGTGGGTGAGCGCGGCCACACACTCAGCGGCGGCGAGCGCCAGCGGGTTTCGATCGCGCGCGCGATCCTGTCCGACCCGCGAATCCTGATCCTCGACGAGGCCACCAGCAGCGTCGATACCGAAACCGAGCGCAACATCCAGGAAGCCCTCGACCGACTGACCGCCGGCCGCACGGTGATCGCGATCGCGCATCGCCTGTCGACGTTGCGCCGCGCCGACCGCTTGTTCGTGATCGAAAAGGGCCGGATCAGCGAGCGCGGCACGCATCAGGAACTACTGGCCGACCCCAGCTCCACCTACAAGCGCCTGCACGACATGCAGCGCGAACTGGCGCACGGCGCCTGAACTTCAAAGGAAGAACCCATGAATCTCGAAAGACGAACCGAGACCCGGACTCCGGAAAAAGTGAAGAAGGCCGATCACCGGCTTGCCACCCACCCGTCGCTGCATCTGCAGCGGCGGGTCGACGGTCAGCTCTGGGCGACGAAGGGCGAACAGACCCGACCGGTGTGGGTGTGTCGCTGCTTTCCGTGGTCCGATCCGGGCACGCAGATATCGCTACGCGACGAAGAAGAAGACGAGTTCGCACTGGTTTCCGATCCCTCGAAGCTCGACTCCGGCTCGCGCGAAGCCCTCGAGCTTGCGCTGGTCGAGGCCGGTTTCGTGCTGGAGATCCTCCGGGTCGACGAATGCGAAGAAGAAGTGGAGATCCGCACGTGGAAGGTGCAAACCCGACAGGGCGAGCGTCGCTTCCAAACACGCAGGGATGACTGGCCCCTGCCCATACCCGGAGGAGGACTCTTGATTCGCGACGTAGCGGGCGATCTTTTCCTGGTAAGGGAGCCCGACGAACTCGATCGGCACAGTCGCGGCCTGCTCTGGGCCTTTGTCGACTGAAATCCAGATCCGGGAAGGCGTTGGGGTGCGGGCGGAGGCTCAGCCCGGCGCCACCTGGTCCAGAAAGCGACGGATGCGCTCGAAATAGGACCGACCCCCGACGAGCGTCGTGTCGTTATGCCCCGCTCCCACGATCGTTTCGAAAGCTTTGGGTTCGGGCGCGGCTTCGAAGAGCTTCTGTCCGAGCACATAGGGAACGATCTCATCGCGGTCTCCGTGAAAGAAGAGCAGCGGAGCCCGCAGTTTCGAGATCTTGCTCTCGGAGTCGAATCGGCCATTCAGGAAGGGCGCGGCGGGCGGCAACATCGAGCGGGTCATGCCCGACACCGAAGTGAAGGTGCTCTCCAGGATCAGACCGGCAATTCCGCGCTCCTGTACGAGGTCGACCGCCACGGCCCCTCCGAGCGAGCGCCCAAACACCGCGATGCGATTCTCCGGAAAGCCGAGCTCATCCATCAGATAGGCGAGCGCGGCCCGCGCGTCGGCATACACACCGGCCTCTCGCGGAGTCCCTTCGCTGAGTCCGTATCCGCGGTAGTCGAGCAGCAACACACTGGTTCCCAGGGCGACGAGTTCGGCTGCATTGGGCAGGCGATGCGAAGCGTTGCCGGCGTTGCCGTGCAGGAATAGCAGCGCACGCGTCGCCCCCTGCGCGGGCAACCAGAACGCGTGGATCCGCACGCCATCTTCGGTTTCGAGAAAGACGTCTTCGCCGACCAGGCCCACCTGCTCCGGTCGCAGATCCACCCCGGGCGTGGGCTGGAAAATCATACGATCGATGATTCGGCTCCACATGAAGAACACCCCTACGAGGGCCGCCCCGAATAGAACCAGAGTCGGCATGCGCTGCATGGAACCATGGTATCGATCCGCCCGGGTCTGAGCGAGGCGGTTTTCAATCGTGCGCGGCTTACGCGTCGTGGAGTTCTGCGATGGCGATGCCGCTTTCCCCGGCGACGGCGTAGAGCAGATAGGTCCGCCCGTTCTCTTCGAAGATCGCCGGGTCGCGCAACTGGTTCACGTGGCCGGGCGCCACGCCGCGCCTCGACGGCTCGAGTGCTGCGTCGGCGCCCTCCCAGGCGCGTTCGGGGCGCAATACCTCGATCGGCTCGGACTGGGCCCAATCCTGCCAGGGAGCAGAGAGGTCGATTGTCGAACACAGGATGCGCTCGGGTGCCTCGCCGACCTGCGTCCAGAAGACGTGCAGTGTGGCGCCGCGTTTTTTCAGAGCGCTATGACGCATATGCGGATTGAAGAGCAGCCGACCCTTCTCGAAATCGACCCGCCCGTCCCGCGAGCGGTACACCTGCCCCGGCATGGCCAGCGCGTAGACGAATCCGCCGTGCGCAATCACCCGAAAGTAGCTCTTGCCCAGCACCTGCAGCCGCGCTTCGAAACTCAGACCGTCGCGCGAAAGGCCCGATTGAGCCGATGCAAATCGAACAAACGCCCCTCGAAAGACTCTAAGTATGAAACAACGAAACCCGTTCCCCGGATCG
This sequence comes from bacterium, assembly GCA_024226335.1. Taxonomy (NCBI): domain Bacteria; species bacterium. Next base: position 11,410 of record JAAELY010000435.1, on the reverse strand, counting down.
TCCTCACTCTTGATACGATCCGCCCTCCTCCACTTCTCATCCCCGACCCCATCTCAGACCCCAGACCAGTAAGGAGTCCGTCCTTGAAGCAACGTCGCGTCAGCCGTGTCCCCCAGCCCGAATACATTTCCGTGCGCAGCGAAGCCGACGACAAAGAGGAAGCGAGGCTGCTCAGCTTCCTGGTGAAGTCATCTTTCCGAATCGCGGACGTGGTCGAAGACCTCAGTGCGTTGTACTGCAGGACCGGACGAGCGCTCGAATCCGTACCCCATCTGGAAAGGGCACTGGATCTGGCCGAGACGGAACTCATGCGCGCACGCCTGTTGCTGACGCTGGGACGCGTGATGGAGCACGCGCGTGACTACGAAGCCGCCGCTCATTTCTACCGGCTCGGCTGCGACCAGGACAGCGACGGCGATGACGTGCACTACTGGCTGCTCAACAACCTGGGCTTTTGCCTGAACCAGCTGGGCGAACACGGCGAAGCCCTGGAGCACTGTCAGGCCGCGATCGAATACGACCCCTCGCGCCACAACGCGGCAAAGAACTGGGGCGTTGCCTTCGAAGGACTGGGCCGCTGGGCGGACGCGGCACTGGCCTACCTGGTGGCCGCGGAAGTCGCTCCCGATGATGGCCGTTCGCTGATGCACCTGGAACATTTGCTGGCCGCACATCCGGAAATCCTACGGGACGATGCGGAGATAGAAGAGCGCGTGGAAGAGTGTCGCGAAACCCGGGAGACGCTTCGCAAGCAGATGCACTGAGCCCGGGACGGAGATCAGCGCCGGGGCCGGCGCAGACTACGCGCGTAGGCGGCCTTCAGAACTTCCGGTGTTTTCGCGGGAGCGGTGCAGAGTCGATCGGGATGCGGTCGGATCCCGACGCGACCCAGATCCAGGCGATCGGAGTCCCAACAGACCTGAACGCTGACGTCGGCCCGCCGATGTCCGTTGGTATGCTCGCGACAGGCGATTTCCAGAAGCCTGAGCTCAGCCGGTTCGAGCGCGAAGAAGCGACCGTTGATCTCCCGAACCAGATCCGCGGCACGCGCACCGTGTTCGGGATCGCGACTGTCGTTTTCACGACGCAGGTCGTGGAGGAATGCGAACAACTCCACGACCCGGGCGTTGGCTCCCAGCAATCGAGCCAACACAAGTCCGTTGTAGCGGACCCGAGCCCAGTGAGACACCCCGTGAATCCCGCGCCAGTCGAGCCGAAACTCGGCTTTCAGGAATTCCAGTAGATCGCCGGAGAGGATTTGCGACTTGTTCATGAGAAACGCCCGAGCGGGCCGCCCTATCCTCTTGGATCGATCCAGATCGGGGAGGACCAGACGCGTTCTCGAATACTGGCGGGCACGCGCGGATCGGGGGGCATGCCCAGGCGGATCGCGTCGTAGGTAGACCAGCGACAGGTCGGATTCTGCAGGGCTCGCACGTAGTAGAAAGCGCCCTGGTCAGGATCGAACTCGGGGTCCTTCCAGGCCGCAATCAGCTCGCCCGCACCTTTATCGCCTAGCGTCTGGCAGGTCGTCAGATCGACGGACGCGCCGTTGTCCGGGCAGCGCTGGGTGGTCGGGTCGACCTCCAGACCGTCTGAACAGGCGACGTCCCAGACTTTTTCGTGTGTCGATCCGTCGGCGTCGATCCATCCTTTGACCACCTGGACTCGCTGGAGCGGAGCGCTCATCAGATCGGCTCCCACCCAGGCGAAGAAGGTCGGGCTGTCATTCCAATCGTCTTCCGGATAGAGGACCCCGCCCATCGGCACGCCGCCCAGGGTCGCTGTGGCGATTGCGCCGTGATCGTCGACGATGCTTTCGTCGAAACCCCATCCGGCAAAGAAGCGCAGCGTGATGCGCGGTCCCGATGTGGCGTACGCCTCTCGTCGTTTCATCCCCTCGAAGATCGCGTCCCGGGAGTTCTCTTGTGCCCACACAGCGGCGATGCCACCGGAGGTATGGAACTGCAGCGGCGTCTGATAGGGCTTGAGTTTCCGGACCTGGCGAAAGCGCCGAATGGCCGGAGAGGTCATCGCCCCGGCCTTGCCGGTAAAATCCCACTCCTCCACATCACCAGGAGCCGCGTTGTGGGTATCGGTCGCCGCAATCAGGCCGAATGCAAAAGGATTGAAGCCGAGTTCCCGGTCCATTTGGAGGCCGATCTTCAGTCCCTGTCGGATGAAGCTGGTCTGGAATGCGCAGCCCGTCGTCTGGCCCGGTTCACACGGTTGCAGGATCTGGCTGAAGGCGCATTCCTCGTCGGTCGCGCCCACGCCCAGCGCGCACTCCGAAGAACCCTTGACCTGATACATCTCCGCCAGGGGTTCCCGTCGCTTGCGCAGGCGCCAGGCCTGTTCGTCGTAAGTTCCACCGTCCCAGGTGTGACGGCTGTAGAACAACCCCCAACCCTTGTTCATGTTATGCGGGATGGTCAGGAAATCACACGGGGCGACGCAGTCCTCTTCGAGACCTCGCCAGAGTTCGATGGCGCTACCGACATTGAGAAAGGAGATGGCGTGATCGGGCAAATCATCACCATTGAAGATGACATTGCGGTGGTGTTTCCCGGCCTCCGGCAAAACGGGCGAATACTCGTAAGCGGCAAAGGTCGTCAGGACGCCCGGCTCATTGTGGCGATCGGCGAGTTCGATATAGCGAGCCCAGTCCGAGTTGCTGTCGCGATAGCATCGAGCCACTCCACCCTGGCCGCGCGTACAGATCGGCAGATTCGAGGTGGTCGGATGGTTGCGAGACTTATTCTGGTACACGCCGGCCGGTAGCGTCTTGTCTGACTCCTGCCCGTCATCTCCCCCCAATGCGCGCGCTCGAATCAACATGAACGTCAACGGATTGGGCGTCGTCATCATCCAACAGTTCAGCTTCTCGATGAAGGACAGGCCGTCGTCGTCGTCACAGCGCGTGGTCGTGCCGAAGCTCTCGGCGTGGTCCGTGATCGCGACGAAGTCCAGCGGTCGAGACAACTGCATGAGTTCCCCGCCGGCACTGCGCATCTGCTCGCCTTTGGCGAAGCGGTAGGCGTCCTCAACCGTCAGGGTGGTGCCAAACAGAGTCGCGTCAAAGCTCGCCTCGGTGTGGACGTGCAGATCGCCCCAGTAGACGTTCTTGAACGGATTGCGGGGCAAGGCCACCTGTGGCTGCGGCGCTGGGATCTGCACCCGACTGTCATCCTGCAGATCGTAGTCTGCGGGAGCGGTCTGGATCGAAGTCGCGTTGCGGATGGCGTAGAGCGATCGTCCAACGGTGAGCCAGCCAACGGCCAGGGCGACCAGAATCAAAACCAGAGAGCCCACCAGGATTTTCTTGATCACGCGTGCGTCCTTTGAAAACTGCCGACCGACTGTCTTATGGTGGGAGTATATGACGACTCGCTCAAGAGTTGGAAAGGACCCCCTGTGACCGACTCCTCTTCGTACACGCCGCCGAAAGTCTGGAAATGGGACGCCGAGAGTGGCGGGCGTTTTGCCAGCATCAATCGCCCGATCGCCGGAGCCACCCACGAAAAGGAGCTGCCCGTCGGGGAAAACCCACTGCAACTCTATTCGCTTGCCACGCCCAACGGCGTGAAGGTGACGGTGCTCCTGGAGGAACTACTGGCGATCGGCAAGAAGGGTGCCGAGTACGACGCCTATCTCATCAACATTGGTGAGGGCAATCAGTTCGGAAGTGGCTTCGTCGCGGCCAATCCCAACTCCAAGATTCCGGCCCTGGTCGACCACAGCACGTCGCCGCCGACCCGCGTCTTCGAGTCCGGAGCGATTCTGGTCTACCTGGCCGAGAAGTTCGGCGCGTTTCTGCCCGAGGAACCGTCCGCGCGGGCAGAGTGCATGTCGTGGTTGTTCTGGCAGATGGGCAGCGCCCCGTACCTGGGCGGCGGCTTCGGCCACTTCTACGCCTACGCGCCCGAGAAGTTCGAATACCCCATCAATCGCTTCGCGATGGAAGTGAAACGCCAGCTCGACGTGCTCGACCGCAACCTGGCCGAGCGAAAATTCCTGGGCGGAGACGAATACACGATCGCCGACATGGCCACCTATCCCTGGTACGGAAGCGTCGTGCTCAACAACATCTACGAGGCCGAGGAATTCCTCGAGGCCAAGTCGTATACGAACGTGATGCGCTGGGCGAGCGAGATTCAGGAACGACCCGCGGTCCAACGCGGCCGACGCGTCAACAAGGCCTGGGGCCCCGAAGAAGAGCGCGTACCCGAGCGCCACAGCGCGGCGGATCTGGACATTGCGTCGGGCGCTGAGTGACGGACGGCAACCTCGAAATCCGTTAGCCCAGGTCGTACAGCATATGCTGGCTGAGATCGCCGAATAGATCGACGAATATGTCGCGGCTCGCGAACCACCAGCGGCCGTCGATCTTGCGGAAGCGATCGTGGTAGTGACCGCAGATGATCGGCTGTAGGGCGAGCGCGTCAGTCTGCTGAAGGACCGTGTAATAGCTTCGGGACTCGCCGGTGCCCGACTCGTCATCGGCTTTCACGATTGCGTTGGTCGTCACGTGCCGGGTGCGCGGTGTGCCGTCGTCGTAGAGACGCGTCGCGGTCTGGTACATGCCCAGGACCTGCTCGCTGCCTTCAAAAGTCGCCTTCTGTTCCGCGCTCGCCCAGGCAACGACCCGCCCGTGCCGGAATAACTCGGCCACTCCGGAAAAATCGCCCGCGTCGATCCGCTCGGCGTACGTGTAGAGAAGGTTCTCGATCTCGCGTGCGCTATCCGCCATGTCGATAGCATAGCGTCAGGACGCGGCCGTGGGTCGGGCTTGGCGACCGATGAGAAACGCCGCGAGTCGGCCGGTTCACCGGCCAACAGGGCCCGGACAATCGCCGTCTCGTGAACGCGCTGCACTCCCGACTCCGGATCGAGTATGCTGGTGCCTCACTCGTCGACTGGAGGAAAGCATGACCGATAACGACGCTGCCATGCGCCAGCATGCGGCCAGCACGCCGATGCCCGAGTTTCCAGAGCCCGCATTCACCAAGCCGCCCGCTCTGCGCGACGCCAAGGTCGCCATCGTCACGAGCGCCGCGCTCGTACGCGAAGGGGGTGACCCCTGGCAGTCCGACGACTTCCACTTCGAGACGATCCCGGACGAGGCCCGCGACCTGAAGCTCGGACACCTGAGCCCGAACTTCGACCGCTCCGGCTTCGCGAGCGACATCAACGTCGTGTACCCGGTCGACCGCCTGCACGAGCTGGCCGAACGCGGGCTGATCGGCAGCGTCGCGAAACACCACTACGCCTTCGCCGGCAACCAGCCCGACACACTCTCCGAGCTGCGCCACGACACCGGACCGCAATGCGCGCGCAAGATGCTCGACGAGGGTGTGGACATCGTTCTGCTGACACCCGTCTGACCGCTGTGCCCGCGTACCGTGAGTACGCTCGCGCACGTCTTTGAAGCCGCCGGTCTCGCCACCGTCGTGCTATCCGCAATCCGACCCGTCGCAGAGAAGATGAAGCCGCCGCGCGCCCTGCACTGCGAATTCCCACTCGGCCGCCCGCTGGGCAAGCCGCAGGATGCCGAGTACCAGCACCGCGTCCTGGCCGACGCCTTCGCGCTACTCGAACGACCGACCGGACCGGTGCTGGAGGACTTCCCGGACACCATCGAAAGCGCGGACGAAGCACCGCTCGCCTGCACTCTACCTCCGCGTTACGACCCGAACCTGCCCGCCGCCGTGGACGAAGCCCAGGGTCTGCGCTCCGCCTACGATCGCGCGCTCGCCGCAAGCGGCCGCACCTCGGTCGGGCGCGTCATCGGCCCCGACGAAATCCCGGAAGCCGTCGGCGGCTTCGTACGCATCGCCGAGGGAACCCCGTGGACAGAAGCCGGCCTGCCGTCGCTGCCGATGGCCGTCGTGCAAGACATCCGCGCCTACTACGAAGAACTCGCCGTCGAACTCGCGGACGGCCCGCCGGGGGCCTGGGCCAGCGAGCGCTGGTTCTACGACGAGACCGAGGCGGGAAAAGCCATCCTGGGGGCGCGCCGCGCAATGAAGGAAGCGCAGGCGCCCTTCCCGATGTGGTTCTACATGGCGCCGGGAGCACGTGCGTAGCGGGCTTCTTGCGTGGAGGGTGTGCGAGAATACGCCGTTCACGGGCAGCTACGTGCCGCTGCAGCAAAGGAGCAAGGATCCTTGGTTGCGCTCGGTGATGCTTGAGGTACGACGCGGGCTCGATATGGACGAGAGCAGTGGGGGCTGGGGTTTGAGCCAGTGCGGAGTGTTGCGGGGCGGGGGGGTAGCTTGAGTGGCTTTGGAGACGGTGTGATGGATTTAGTGTGGGAGTGGGCCGGGAACTGACCGGAAGGAAAGAGCCCATCGTGGCTCCTCTCTTCCCGTGAGGTGAGGTGCCGACGAGACTCGGAATCCAGTAGCCTGTCAGCTTCCAGCCTCGCGGCGTCCGCGGGTGGCTCAGCGACGAACCAACAGGAACAGCCCCCCCGTTGACGCCTCTTGCAGCAAGATGAGCTACTACACCGCCGATATCCTCAGGAAGATTGACCGTCTGCGGACGTATCGGAGAGGTGAGCGTCGCGCTCCGCACAAGCCACTCCTGTTGCTCCTCGCCATCTCCGAACTGCTCCAGGGTCGGCGTCGGCTGGAATTCGCGAGAGTCGAAACTGTTCTAAGACCGTTGTTGGCGGCCTTTGCACCACCGGTTTCCGGAAGACATCAACCCGAACTCCCCTATTGGCACCTGTCTAGCGACGGACTCTGGGAAGTGGACGACGCATCATCCATGGAAAGACAGGCGAGCGGATTCCCAACCATGGCTGCACTACGTGCTTCTTCGGGACACCTTCCCGATGACGTGGCCGATCAACTATTAGCGGATCCAGCGCTCGCCCAAGAAACCGTTGAGTTGCTCCTCGAGAGGCACTTTCCTCGATCAGTTCACGACGACATCCTTGCCGCGGTAGAACTCCAGTTCGAATCAACAACTCACGTTGGTGAGCGGCCATCGGGAACGAACAAGCGCCGTCTCCGAGACCCTCGTTTCAGGGAATCAGTCCTTCGGGCGTATGAGTATCGTTGTGCGGTAACCGGATTCCGAGCAGCACTCAGCGGAAGCTACTTTGGATGCGAGGCCGCTCACGTACAATGGCACGCCTACGATGGTCCCGACATTGTCCGCAACGGAATTGCATTGGAACCCACGCTGCACAAGCTACTTGACGCCGGGGCCTGGAGTCTGACCGACGACCGCCGCGTGCTGGTTTCTGCAGAGTTTACCGGTACAGATGAAACGACCGACCGCATCCGAGCCCATCACGGCCAACCAATTCGCTCACCCCTTGTTGGAGAGTCGGAGCTGGCTTCGGAGTTCATCCGTTGGCACCGAGAGCCAGATCTCGGTGGGGTCTTCAGATCACCCTCTCTACCGCTCCCATAGTTCATTCCGAATCAGCCGATTTTCAGCTTCTGGTTCACCTCTCGTAAACACAGCGGTGCCACGAGCATCAAGGGTCCAACCGAGAAGAACTTGACTTGATCTCCTGAAACTCCTCTTTGCGGAATCGCGAAACTCGAAGGGAGATCAGGTCAGATTTTCATACGCTATGCCCACCCTGGATCGACGCGGGCTGCAAAAAGGGTGGGATTCCGCTCGCGCAGTCAGTCGCGCGCGAGTTCTAGCGAACTCCCGCGTCGTGGATCCGATGCGAATCTGTAAGCACACCAGCCTATTCCCGCCAGTAACAGTGATCTTTCGGAGGTTGGGTGCCCGCTAGCCCACACCTGCCATCTCGACTTCGGCCTGCATCGCGTATAGCCTGGGCGGATGAGCAGGTTAGAGCGCGGAGTCTTTGAGCAGCTGATCGATGATGGGCTCCTCTCCGAACTCGAAGAACTCGATGCCGCACTTACCCCTATTCGAGAACCCTTGCGGGCGGCCGACGTTGGAGATCGCCTCGCGTTTCATTTCGCACGACTCGTGGAGCGGAGCGTAGATGGACTCCCTGAGAAAGAACGGGTTGCGCGGGGCATTGCCCTCGCGCGAGGCCTCATCGAGACAATCGCAAAGGAGCTAGATCGCGATGAGATTCGACCCGGGAAGCCCGTGGCCGAAGGAAGCGTGCTACGGGCTCTCGTTGCGAAGCTCCCCAACGGTTCCCTAGAGCAGGTCGAAAGCCCCCTAATCCCTTTGCTCGACACGACCCTGCTCACGAACGCGCCGGGAGAGCCGCGTGTCGGTCATCAGATCAAGACTGAGATCTCCACCGCGCAGCGCATCGACGTCGTCATGGCATTCGTTCGCCGAAGTGGCATTCAGCCATTTCTCGAAGCCTTTCGAAAGCACTGCGCGCAAGGACGAGACCTGAGGATCCTCACCACAACGTACACCGGTTCCACCGAGAAAGAGGCCCTCGAGAAGCTCGAGTCCCTCGGTGCGAAGGTCCGGGTCTCGTACGATACAAAATCGACTCGCCTGCACGCGAAAGCGTGGCTGTTTCAGCGGAGTGGAGGTGTGTCCACAGCCTACGTCGGTTCTTCTAATCTCACACATTCCGCGCAAGTCGCAGGTCTAGAGTGGAACGTGCGTGTGTCGGGAGTCCGCAACCCGGGAGTCATCGAGAAGATTGGCGCCGTCTTCGAAGCCTATTGGGAAGGAGGCGACTTTGAACCCTTCTCTTCCTCGGAGTTCGATCGGCAGACGGCGACACGGGATGGGCCAAAAAGGCCGCTGCTATCGCCGTTAGAAGTACGGCCCTATCCCTTTCAGGAGCGGCTGTTAGAACAGATCGAGGTGGCGCGGGAGGCGGGCCGCCATCGCAACCTCCTCGTCAGCGCTACGGGAACGGGCAAGACGGTGATGGCTGCCATCGACTACGCTGGACTTCGCAAGAGAATGAAGCGGGCGCGGCTTCTTTTCGTTGCGCACAGAGAGGAGATCTTGTCGCAGAGTATGGCGACCTATGCTCAGGTGCTGCGAGACCAGGAATTCGGCGAACTCTGGGTTGGAGGCAAGGTTCCGTCACAATGGGAGAACGTCTTTGCCTCCATCCAAAGCCTGACGCGAACAGGGCTCGGTAACGTCAAACCGGACCACTTCGACGTAGTTGTGGTTGACGAGTTCCATCATGCCGCTGCCAAGTCCTACAAGACACTTCTGGAACACGTCGCACCGGTAGAACTCCTGGGGCTTACCGCGACTCCAGAGCGAGCAGATGGCCTTCCGATCCTCGACTGGTTCGACGGCAGGATCGCAGCCGAGCTTCGGCTCTGGGACGCCATTGATCAGCACCGTCTAGTGCCGTTCGTCTACTACGGAGTGCACGATGGAGTCGACCTGACACAGGTTCCGTGGAAGCGAGGGCGTGGATACGATCTGGACGGATTGTCAAACGTCTACACCGGAAACGACATCTGGGCTCGGCTTGTCCTCGACCAACTTTCGCAACGCGTTGATGATCTGTCGGAAATGCGAGCGCTCGGCTTCTGCGTCAGCGTAGACCATGCGAGATTCATGTCGCGTGTCTTCAATGAGCTTGGCGTCCCATCCGCTGCTGTTTGGGGAGACAGCCCGCAGAACGAAAGACAACAAGCTCTGAAGGATCTGAGACGAGGCGAGATCCGAATCTTGTTCTCGGTCGATCTATTCAACGAAGGTATCGACCTACCCGACGTCGACACTCTGCTGCTCTTGCGGCCCACAGATAGTCCGACGCTGTTCTTGCAGCAGCTCGGCCGCGGTCTCCGAAAGTCGAAGGATAAGTACGTGTGCCTCGTGCTCGACTTCATCGGCCAACATCGCCGGGAGTTTCGATTTGACCGCCGACTTCGGGCACTCCTAGGCGGAACACGAAAGGACGTCCAGAAGCAAGTTGAGGGGGGATTCCCGTTTCTTCCTGCCGGCTGTCATATGGAGCTCGAGCGCAAGGCACGCGACATTGTTCTGCGAAGCATCAAGGGAGCAGTTCCGGAGAAGTGGACTGCAAAGGCGGTGGAACTCAAACAGATTGCCGATAAAGGAGTGGAATCGCTCTCGGGCTTTCTCGATGAGTCGGGACTGGATCTGGAAGACGTTTACGGCGACAGGAGAGGATGGTCAGACTTGAAAGAGGCCGCCGGTCTTTCGGTGTTGGCAAATGGTCCGGAAGAACCTGTGCTTCGGAGGGCCTGCGGGCGCCTGCTCCACATAGACGATGCGGTCCGCTTGGACGGCTATCGAGAGATCCTTGCGGCTTCAGCGCCGCCGAATGTGTCCGATCCTGGTTCGAGTCGCTCACGATTAGCTCGGATGCTCGTAGCCTCAGTCTGTGATCAGGCCTTATCAAAAAGGCAGACACTTCGTGAGGGACTAGATCTCCTCTGGAGACACCCCCAGGTGCGAAGCGAGTTGACCGAACTCCTCGACGTCCTCGCCGGACGCGTCGATCACCAGCACTTCTCGCTGACGGACAATTCGCACGTGCCGCTGCAGGTCCACGCGCGGTATACACGGTTAGAGATTCTTGGGGCGTTTCGAGCGCAGAAAACGGCCAAGGTGCAAACATGGCGGGAAGGCGTCTACTGGTTGCCAGAGGAAAAAGCGGATTTGCTCGCGTTTACCCTCGACAAGACCAGCGGCCAGTTCTCGCCGACCACGCGCTATAAGGACTACGCAATCAGCACAACTCTCATCCATTGGGAGAGCCAAACCGGAGCTGGGCAGGAGACCCGGGGCAGGTACGAGAATCACGAGACGCAAGGCTCCTCGATCATGCTTTTCGCAAGGCTTCGCCAAGACGATCGAGCTTTTTGGTTCTTGGGTCCCGCCACCTACGTCGAGCATAAGGATGGAGATCCGATGGCGGTCACGTGGAAACTGAAGCATCCGTTGCCAGGTGACGTCTTTGCTTCCTTTGCGGCTGCGGTTGCATAGGCCAAGCCAGAGCGGGAAGACTAGCGGAAAGTCCGAATGCTCTAGTCAAACCCTGAATCACCACTTGACCTACTGCACTCCCAACGCCTTGCGTGGCGGCGCCTCCTGGCCTTGAACCAGGAAGACAGACAAGAAGCGCCAGCAGGTTCAGACACCTGCAAGGGCACAACGCCACCGGCGAAAATTGCACAACAGATTCGATGCCCACCCTGCCCAATCCACACTAAAGCTTCGCGGTGTAAAGCATCCTGACAAGCCCGGCGCCGATCAATATCGTCACGCCTGCGAGGGGTAGTCCCACGATGATCGAGGCGGCTTGTAGTGCGGCTACTCCGCCTACCGCGATGAGCACTGATGTCACGACCGCGAGGATCATGCCCCAGAGCGCCTGGTGTTTTGCGCTTTCGGGGGTCCCGAGAAGATGGCCGATGACCAGGGTTGCCGAGTCGAGCGATGTGATCAGCCAGGTGAAGAGCAAGAACGCTGCGATCGCGGTCAGAGCCAGGACGACTTC
>JAAELY010000434.1 GCA_024226335.1 bacterium | reverse complement strand
GGTACAGTTTCGAGGGCGCGAGCGCCAGCACCGGAACCAGCACCGGTAGCGGGTTCGAGCCCACAGTCACGATCAAGGCGTCGGGCATGTGACCATCCTCGTGTCAGTTTTCAGGACTGCCGGACGGCACGCGCAGTCGGTGACCGCACCTGACGTCGCTGCGCCGTTCATCCGGTCTCGAAGCGCTCGCCGCGCTGGCGAAACCCTGCGCTGCCGGCGTGGGTTGGGCTGAGTCTGCGCAGCCCAACGCGCCCAGTTCGCCCGTGCCGCCGAAAGCGCCGCTGCCGCCCGTCTACCCCGGCGCACTGGCCTCCAGGCGAGATGCGTCGAGTCCGAACACGCGGCAATGTCGACCGTCTGGCGGTTCAACCGTGCCGGTGGAACCGGCGCCGTCTTGCGAGGTCGGGTTGGCACAGAGTTCGGAACGGTACGAACCATGGGATTGCGCGGCAAAAAACAAACTGCTGGAAAGGGCGCGGTGGCCTTCGGCGACCGTTTCACGCGAGGCCATGATCGTCGTTTTATCAGGCTCCCCAGGCCGGAGCTTGCAGAAAAAGGATCATTCAAAGGAAAAATTTTCCTCTCCGGAGAATCAGGACAGGTCAAAGCACCGGTCGCGACACCCTCCAGATCACGCGCCAGGCTCCTTCTCCGTGATGACAGGCGAGACCTTCAGTCGTCCCTACGGGACTAATCGTGTCGTTTGCTGACCCAGCGATAAATCGCTGGGCTATTCTCAGTCGCCCCTGCGGGGCTAAAGAGGCCACCCGGCGCACATCCCGAGGAGCCGTTCGGACTGTTCCTCTCCACGCACCTTGAAATTCTCTGGAATTCACCTTCTAAGTCT
>JAAELY010000433.1 GCA_024226335.1 bacterium | reverse complement strand
GTTGGTGATCTTGTAGTCCCATTTGTTCTTCTCGGCGTCGAATTCCGGGTCGGCCTTGCGCTTGGCGACGCCTTCGACCCAGTCGGCGATCTCGTAGCGCCCCAGCTTGTCGCCCTTGGCGCTGAAGATGGCGAAGTCGGGGTGGAATCCCTTCTCCATGGCGGCGGGGTTCAACTCGTTGAAGGCGCCGTGGAGGTAGGACTTCACGATCAATTGTTCCAGCTGGTATTCGACGCTGTCGTCATGCCGGTGCTGCGCCGGAAGCGGGGTCGAAACGATCACCAGGGCGACGGCCGTCACGATCAGGGCTCTTCTCATCGCGGACTCCTTCAGAGGGTTCGAACGAGGGCGTGCGTCCATGATACGCGAAGCGCATTCAGACGCCACGGCGTGTAGTACGCCAGCGAGCGGCAGATCCGGCCTCGCTACGGAGCGGTGGGACAGCCAGCGAGCATCGCCATCGTTGAGCGATTCATTCGGTCGATGAAGCAAGAATGTACTCGGTGCCTGCTCGTGCCGATGTCGCTCGCGGCGATGCAGCGTGAGCTCGGTCTGTATGCGACCTGGTACAACACGGTGCGTCCTCACACGACCCTTGACGGTCGCACGCCGCATGAGGTGTGGACCGGAGGACGTATCGCACGCCGGAGGCGCTTGGAGCCACGACCGAAGTGGCCGCGCGGAATTCGCCGACGCTGTGGATGCGGCGATCGGTGCGATCTTATGGTCAACTGCGTCGGCGGGCGGAAGCATCTGCCCGGGATCGAGCTGCATCGCGCCGCCTGATCGCTCGCTCATACAGCCAAATGCTCGCTGTATTTCGGTGAGCATTGCGGCCTAACCGCCGTTTCGAACGATTCTGTGACACGGCCGGGAGCGCAATCGACGGTGTTGGCGTGTATTGCGCCGCCACTGCGAACGGTTCTTGGCGTGAAACTGGGCGATTCAGCTCGCTGGCGCACCACGGTGGGTTCTACGGCGAGCGGGTCAGATTCGATAGCTCTTCTCGGATCTCGCTCTCGAGACGATGCAAGTCCTCCTCGTCATCGTCATCGGCGTGCTCGAGTTCCTGGCGGCAGGCCACGAGGGCGCGCTCGAACGTCTCGATGGCTTCTTCCCGCCGGCCCGCGGCGGCCAAGGTGGCGCCGTAATCCGACCAGACATCGGCATCCGGATCGGAATCCCATCGAGCG
>JAAELY010000432.1 GCA_024226335.1 bacterium | reverse complement strand
GCTGAACCGCGGGGACGGCGCGGCGGGGAATGGGGGGCGGATTCGCTGTCTCTCTGGTCTTGGTGCGCGAGGCGAATTGTGGCACTGATCGTGGCCATCGTTCGGCGAGGAGCGCGATGTCCCACACCAAACTCCGCGCGCCCGTCCCGTCGCGTTGCCCGTCACCGTCAGCGTCGCCCGCTCGCCCCCCGGGCGGGCGATGCTGTCGGTGGCGGGCAACGCGACGGGACGGGCCCCGTAGTTCTTGCTCGGATCCGGAGGCCGAAGCCCCGTTCACGAAGCTCGACCTCGGAATCGGTGCGCCCGAGGAATGGGGACTGACTTCCCGACGCTCGGAGAGTGGGTCGAGGTTCTCTCCGTCGTCGATGCGGACAAGCCCGAGAAAGAGGCACGCGCATGGTAAAGAATGGAGCGCGATGGATCTTGAGTACGACAAGAACAGTGCTAGAAGTCATCCATGAGCCGGCGAACGAAGAAGGCTGCGCGCAAGACGCGCAAGAAGGCTCGGGCTAACCACCTCGATCCTCAGCTGACGTTCGGGTTCCAGCGTCGCCGAGGCCATCGCGTCGGCAGGCCGGCGAGTCCGGACTCGGGTGTGTCGCACCTGAAGCGCGAAGCCCTCGCGACGCGGTTTCCCGTGCACGTGGTGCTGAAGCTGAAGAGGGGGCTCCCGAGCCTGCGGACGAAGAAGCCCTTCAAGGCCCTGCGCGCGGCATTCCGAGCGGGCTGCGACAAGAACGGGTTCCGCCTCAACCACTACTCGGTGCAGGGGAACCACGTGCACTTCATCGTCGAGGCGAAGGAGCGCACGGCCCTCTCGCGCGGCATCCAAGGCCTCTCGGTGCGCATTGCCCGGGCCCTCAACAAGCTGTGGCGGCGCACGGGCAAGCTCTTCGCCGACCGCTACTTCGACCGGATCCTGCGTACGCCGAGGGAGGTCAAGAACGCGCTGCAGTACGTGCTCAAGAACACCGACCACCACAAGAGCCACAGCACGCCCGACCCGATCGACATCTTCTGCTCGGGCATGTTCTTCGATGGCTGGCGTGAGTTCCGGCTCGAAGAACTAGGCGCGAGCGAGCCACCCCCACTTGCCCCCGCGCGCACCTGGCTGCAGCGCGTGGGGTGGCGCAGGCACGGCTTGCTCTCGGTCCGTAGCTAGTGGTGTGATGCAGACAGTCGCGGTCGTATCCCGAGTTCGCCTGTGCGTGCCACAAGGCGCGGCGACGACGCAACTTCGCTGCCAATACAGTGATACTGGGATTGGT
>JAAELY010000431.1 GCA_024226335.1 bacterium | reverse complement strand
GATCCGCTGCCACTCTTCTCAACTCCGACGAACACGCTTCGATCGAACACCCATCGCTCACCTCCCTCTGGTTGCCAGGAAGATCTACACCGCAACTGGGGAACCGGGAAGGACGGCGATCATTGACCGGTTACGCTTCAACGGGAAGTTCCGAGACGAGTGTCTCGGGATGCAGTGGTTTACGAATCGAATCGATGCGAAGGTCGCGATCGAGGACTGGCGGAAGATGTACAACGGGGTGAGGCCGCACTCGAGTCTCAACAATCTCACGCCAGCGGAGTACGCAAAGAGCATCTCAACAAGGAGCCCTGAACAAGCCGTTTTCTAGGAATCATTGGTCCGAAGAAACCAGGCAGGTCACAGGCTCCGGTACACGTAGGTCCCCACGGCCATGACGATCAGCGCAAAGCACAATGGGATCCACCAGAGATGTCGCATGCTCGGAGGGGTCTACCCTTCCGCACCATCGCCTGCGCGCAGGGTCGAGGGCGTCCTATTCTGTGGATTCCGTCTTCTTGGGCCTTGGGGTGTAGGCCTCCTCGCGCGCGATCTTCACCAGTTCGCCGCCCGCGAAGACATGGCTCGCCGAGATCGCGTTGTTCACCGACGTCGTGTACGGGTCCCACGCGTTGTTCGAGCGCTTGCCGAGGGTCGCGAGATCCTCACCTTCTTTCGCCTCGACCAGACGCAGCCTGGTGGCCTTCAATACCGCGCGGTCCTCCTCGGTCAACCTGCGAAAACTGCGCGTGGTGGCCATCGTGCTCTTGAGGCCCTTCTCGGAGATTCCCGCGCCCGTGATCCGAAACGTGGAACCGTCGTGCGGAACGAACGTGACGTGGGAACGCACGTACTGCGGCGAGAGCATCGTGAGATCCAGGCGCCAGGCCTGCGCGTGCCCCACCCGCATGGGACCTGAGTCCTGCAGTCGTGCGCCTTCTGCCCGGCCCTGGGCGAGCCAGGCCTCGGCCACTTCTCTGGGATCGCCGGGCGGTACGTCGCCCGTCAGGAACACGAACGCGTCTCCCCGCGGTGCTTGCGCCCCCACCGTCGAGTTGGAATTCGCCTTCTTCCAGCGGGCCGGAAAGCGCAGCTTGAAGTCGAGGTCCGGGTGCATGAAGACGTTGCCGAGAAACATGCCTGATTCGGGGCGCTGTCCGACGGAAAGCCCCTCGGTACGGCGCAAGAGCGACTCGCGTGGATCGCCGATGGACGCGTCGCGCTGCCAGCGCATTTCGCTGGCTTGCACCCGGGCGATGGTGGAGCGCTGCCCCGAAGAGGGGTGCGAGTCGAGGAAGCTCGCGTTCCGCGAATAGCCGTGCGTGAGCTTCTCGCTCTGCATGAGCGAGTCGAGAAAGGTCGCCATGCCACGCGGGTCGTAGCCCGCCGCTGCGCACAGGATCTGCCCGCCGCGATCCGCACTGTATTCCAGGTCACGCGAGTAGGCGGCCATGCGTCCCGCGCGGATCCACGGACCCAGCAGCGGGAACTGGCCGCGCTGCACGCCCTGTTGCGCCGCGGCGTGCCGCTTGGTGACATGCGTGATCTCGTGGCCGAGCACGCAGGCCAGTTCGTCTTCGTCGTTCGCCAGCGCCAGAAGGCCGCGCGACACGAAGATGAAGCCGCCCGGCAGCGCAAACGCGTTCGGCTCGACCTGGTCGACTACGCGGAACTTGTAATCGAAGGAGCGTCTGGGGATCGAGCGCAGCAGCTTGCTGCCGATCGCGTTCACGTAGGCCGTCAGCTCGTCGTTGTCGATCAGCCCGATCTGGGCGGCCACGTCCTTGGAGGCTTCCTTGCCTATGTCCTTGTCGTCGTACTCGGACAGCAGGACAGTGGGGGTGCGGCGCTTCTTCTCGCCTTCCTCCTCTGCCGGAGAGGCGGCTGGTACGAGCGCCAGCAGGAAGAGCGCGATCGCGAAAGCGTGGATGGGGGGGGGGCTCATGCTTTTCGTTCAGGGCAATTCGGCTGTCCAGGAACCGTCGGAGAGCCACTTGGCTTTGAGCTGCGCAAGCATGCCCGTGGCCTCGAGGGTGTTCAGGTAGTTGGAAACCAGGTTCAGCAGCAGCGGCGCGTTCGGCGGCAATGCGATGCCGAGAGGCTCGGTGGTGAAGGGCGTCGCCATCGAGTGAAGGCCGGCATCGGGGTTTCGCCAGCGCGCCAGGTTGCAGACCTGGAAGTCGGCGACCAGCGCATGGGCTTGACCCTCGATCACCATCCGTATGCCGGCCTGGTAGTCCGGCGCCGTGACCAGGCGCGATTTCGACATGCGGTCGGCCACCAGGCGCGCGCTGGTCGAGCCCTCGAGCGCGACGTAGATTCGCTCCGGGTCGTCGAGGGCTGCGGGATCCATGGTGCTCGCGATCTCGAGCGACTTGCTCAGGATCGACGTGCCCGAAATGAAGTACGGTCCCGCGAATGCGAAGCGCGCGTTGCGTTCGGGCGTCATCGTGAGCCCCGACACCACCATGTCGACGTCGCCGCGTGCCAGGGTCGGCAGCAGCTCGGCAAACGGTTTCTCGATGAACCGCACCTGCAGTCCCATGGCGTCTCCGAGCGCACGGGCGAGATCGACCTCCAGGCCGATCAGCTCTCCGCGCTTGTCGTGCATCGTCAGCGGCGGCAGATCGGCCGAAGTGCCGACGCGCAGCTCGCCGGCTTCGAGCACGCGCTGCAGGTAGGTGGCGCCCGTCGCAGCCGGGCGTCCGTCGCCAGACCGGGCCGGCCAGCCGTCGATGAGGCCGGCGCAGCCGCACAGGGCCAGGGCGACCAGCAGGAGGCTCGAGCGCTTCATGGGAGCCTCCTGATCCAGGACGCGTCCTCGAACCAGCGGGCGCGCAGCTGTTTGAGCAAGCCGGTTCCTTCGAGGCTGGCGATGTAGTTCTGCACCAGGTTGAGGAAGAGCGGATCGTTGTCGGGCACGGCAACGCCGATCGGCTCGAAGGCCAGGGGATCGGGCCAGAGGCGTAGTCCCTCGTCGCGATTTTTCGCCCACGCGACCACACAGACCGGGTAGTCCGCGACCAGGGCATCGACTTCGTTGGCAAGCACTTGTCGGGCCGCCTCCTCGTAGTCCTTCGAGGCCACCACTTTGGCCTGCCGCATCTCCCCGCGCAGCAGCGACAGGCTGGTCGTGCCCTCGAGCGCCGTCAGCGTGACGCCGGTCTTGTCGAGATCCTTGATCGACGAGTCCGTGTCGAGCGCCGAACTCTTGTGGGCCACCACGCCCTTTCCCGAGATGAAGTAGGGCCCGGCAAACGCCACTCGCTGGTTGCGCTCGGGCGTCATGGTCATGCCGGACATCACTGCGTCGACCTCGTTCGCTTCGAGCGCGTCGATCAGCTCGGCGAACGGGCGGTTCACGACCTTCAGCTCCACCCGCAGGCTGCGTGCCAGGAACTGCGCGAGGTCGAACTCCAGGCCGAAGTTCTCGCCAGCACGATCAATGCCGTTCAGTGGTGGGTAGTCGCCGGCCATTCCCACGCGAAGCTCGCCGGTCGCCTGGATGCGATCGATCACGGGCGACCTGGAGCCCAGGCCGAGCAGCCCACCGCCCGAGCTGGCACAGCCGGCGACGAGCAGCCCGGAGAGCGCCGCTAAGAAGACGAACACGATCCTTGGCATGGGACCTCCCTGGGCACCATGTTTTACCCATTGCGCCATCGCGCCACAAGTCAGCGTCTTGCTCACCGTCACCGGCAGCGTCATCCTGCTGCTCCAGGGCGTTCTGCCCCAAACGAGTCCCTGATGCGCTGGATTCTCCGAATGGCCATCGTCGGCTTCGTGCTGGTCGCCGTAGTCGTCGGCGGCGTCTACCTGTACCTCAACCAGGTCGCACGGTCGTTGATCGAGACCGAGGCGACCGGCGCGATGGGGGTGCAGACCACGCCGGGCTCGTTCCGGCTACGGCCGCTGGCCGGCCGCATCAGCCTCGGTGGTCTGGAAGTGGAGAACCCGAAGGGCTTCTCGAGCCCGCGCTTTCTGGCGCTGAACCAGGGAAGGGCGAAGGTCGAGCTGGATACGCTCACCGACGACCTGGTCGAGATCTCCCTCATGGAGCTCGACGGTCTCGACGTCTTTATCGAGCGAGCCGGAGGCGCCACCAACTATGGCAAGGTGCTCGACAGCCTGAACCGCGTCGAAAGTGAGCCGTCGGTCGGCGCGGAGGGCTCGGGCACGAACTTCGTCATCCGCGATCTGTACATCCGGAACATCACCGCGCACGCGAAGCTGGAGGTCCGCGGCGTATCGACGCCCGACCTGAGCGTCCCCATCTCGGAGATCCACCTGAAGAACGTGGGCGTCGAGGAGGGCGGCGTCGAGGAGGGCGGCGTCGAGATGAGGGAACTCGCTGCAACGCTGACAGGCGCGGTATTGGGCGCGGTCGCAAGGACCCGCGGTCTGCTGCCCGCCCGGCTGTCGAACGAGCTCAGCGGTCGGGTCCGCCAGCTGCGCGCGACGCTCCCACTCAAAGGCCTGATCGCGAACTTCGGGAGCGCCGGCGATAGCGCGGCGAAAGGTGCGCGCGAATGTGATCGACAGAGCGAAAATCGTAATTGCGTGACGCATCTGAGGTTCCCCTTAGACCGCGCTCAAGCGCGCTCGACCAGTTTCTCGAACTCTGCTAGGTATGTAGGTTGAATCAAGCGGATGTGGCAAACAAGTTCAGGATTCAGCGTGAAACCCCACCGTGTCGCGCGCAATTCGAAGCCAAAGCTAGATTCTCGCGGGTAGCTATGGGAAGCCAACGAATGGGCGCAACACGCAGGCAACTACTGAAGTACGGCTCAGGCCTGGCCGTGACCGCCGTAGCGGGCGTTGGTTGGAGGCTCCTCGTCGCGCCCAGCCCAAGCCGCGAGCTGGCCCCTGTCACCGAACTTGCCACCCGGCTATTCGAGCGGCTCAGTGACGGGAACCACGAACAGGCGTTCGTGCCTTACGACCACCCGCTTCGCCAGTTCCACAACCGAGGTGTTGATACCGGCGGCATCCTGGCGGTGGGGCTCGACTATAAGGCACGGTCAATTCTGACCGATCTTTTCCACGCTTCGCTTTCACCCGTCGGCCGCTCACGCGTGCCCAACCAACTCCTTCTCGAAGTCCCCGGCGTCCACGCCACGCGCCTACTTTTTGCGGGCACACCGCACGATAAACACTTTCAAGTTCATGTAACGGGCCCGCACATCAATCTTCGCATCGGAGGTCGCAACCTCGAAGCCGTCGCGTTCGGCGGACCGCAGGTCTACGGCGATCAGCGCAGTGACGGAGAAATTGGGCTTCCAAACAACATCTACCGCTATCAACTCGAGCTGGGTCAGCGACTCTACGGCGCGCTAACCCCGGCCGAGAGGGGGATGGCGCGCCTTTCCTTGGCGCCGCCGCAAACGGCGGTCGAGGTGCGAGGCGCTGGGGTTTCATTCGACGGGATCGCGGTCGCGGACCTTTCGGCTGAGAAGCGAAAGATGGCGCGGGCAGTGGTTGCCGGGGTCCTCGAGAACTATCGAGAAGAAGATTCGGCCTATGCTTGGGAATGCATCGCGAAAGGCGGAGGGATCGAAGTCTTTCACTTCGCCGACTACAAACAGGACTTTCAGGGTGGAAGGCTTGCAGGCGATGGTGCGTCGCAAATATTCCGACTGGAATCTCCGGCTGCGGTTTTTCACTACAGGGGTGAGCCTCATCTCCACGCGTTCTTCAACGTGGCGATGGACGGGGAGAAACCACTGAGCCTCGGCGAAGCATTGGCGGTGAACCCGAACGCACTCGATGTCGAGGGTGTCGAACGCCTGTTCGAATCCGTCATGCTGGAGCACGGTGGTGTCGACTTCGCATTTTATCCGCGCAACAGCGTGGCGGGCAGGCTGCGTGCCGGGATGATTCGCTCGGGCGATATCTACAACCTGGAAAGCTGGAAGTCGACGATCGAGATTCTGGAAGTCCGGGGTCGGGACGTTGATGGTGCCATCGCCGCCCGGTTGAGCACCGCCGGAGAGAAACTGCAAGATACCAGTACGTATCGCATCGCAACCATCGACTGGGCTGCAAACCACCCCAAGAACTACGGCCTTACGAACGCCACATCGATCGACGGCGGCAACTCGCTACGCGAAACGACGATCTCGTACCTAAAGCGATCCGGCTTTGCAGCGTAAAGGCCAGGCTCTCGCCTTACCGCCTCGCCTGCCTCCTCAGCTACCGCCCCAACGCAAGCGCCAGGTTCGTCATCCGCGCCGCGCGTTTGAAGGTATCGAGTGGGTCGAGCCCGCCGTCCTGCAAGAACGCGAAGGAGATACCCGTCGCAGGCTCGACGAAGCCGATCTCTCCGCCGACACCGGGCCAGCCGAAAGCGGTCGGCGACTTGCCCCAAGTTGTTCCAAAGCCCGCGCCGATGACGACACCCGTTGTTCGGTTCACCGGCAGCATCATCCCAGATTCTCCGACTGCCGGATCCCAACAACCGCTAGGGAACCTCTGCACAGGGAGGCTGCGGCTGCGAAGCGCGATGCATCCGCCTGCGCTGCGTCGCGCGACCCTCTGCAGATCTACGGATCTGCGATCGGATCACGCTTCTTGCTCAGGCGGCGACTCCCGCTTCTCGCT
>JAAELY010000430.1 GCA_024226335.1 bacterium | reverse complement strand
TTTTGGTCGGTGCGTACGCGTTCGCTGCAAGGCGCAGCGACGACGCGACTTCGCTGCAAGTCTCGGAGGAGGCGCAACGCAGCAGCGGGCGGGTACGGGCCGACCAAAATGCCGCACAAGAGTGAATCACACCACTAGTCCTCGATCAAGCGATCTTGGGAAACGTGCGGATCTAAGACCGACGAAGTAGGGCTCGAAGTGCCTGGTTCCTGCCGATGTTCGATGTTGGACACACGAACAACAGGAGGCACTTCGAGTGAGCAAGAGCAAAGCAAGTAGCAGTCGGAATCGCAAGCGTCAGTCCCACAGCCGTGGGCGCAGGATCGCTCGGCGCTTGAAGCGCACGGAGGGTGGACGATCATCGACCGGCAGGCCCGAGATGACGATGTCGAAGATGAAGCTCGATGTGTCGGAGCGGATCAACGGGCATGGCGTTGGCGGACTGGGGCTGATCCACCAGATGGTGCAGCGAATAGGCCTGCCGGAGACGATCGACAGCCAGTTGAAGCTGCTGAAGATCCACCGCCCCTATTCCGAATCGGATCACGTCCTCGCGATCGCCTACAACACCCTGGCTGGCGGCGCGTCACTCGAGGACATGGAACGGCAACGGCAGAACGAGGCGCTGCTGAACAACCTTGGCGCTCGGACTCTTCCGGATCCGACGACGGCCGGCGACTTCTGCCGGCGCTTCGAAACAGCCGCCAGGGTCGACACCCTCATGGATGCGATCAACGATGTTCGCGTCAAGGTTTGGCGAGACCAAGCGGAGGACTTTTTGGAGGAGGCCGTCATCGATGGAGATGGCTCTATCGTCGAAACGACGGGCGAGTGCAAAGAGGGCATGTCCCTGTCCTACAAGGGCACCTGGGGCTACCAGCCGCTCCTGATTTCCCTCGCCAACACGCAAGAGCCGCTCTTCCTGGTGAATCGAGCGGCGAGCGCCCAATCAGCGAGCGGGGCTGCGGAGTACTACGACCGTGCGATCGAGGCCTGTCGCCGGGCCGGTTTCAAGAAGGTCCGAGCGAGGGGTGACTCGGCCTTCAGCCAGTCCGAGCACCTTGACAGGTGGGACTGCGACGGAGTCCAGTTCGTGTTCGGATTCCAGTACGCACGCGGCTTACAGCCGCGAATCGAGGCCATCGAAGCCAAGAGCTGGACATCGCTGAAGCGCCCAGCCAAGCCTGCTCCAGCAACAGATCCACGAGTTCGGCCCGAGAACGTGAAGCAGCGGATCGTGACCGAGAACGGCTACAAAAACATCCGCCTGAAGAGCGAAGCGGTGGCCGAGTTCGAACACCGACCAACGAAGTGTGAGCGGTCCTACCGAATGATCGTGCTTCGCAAGGAACTCGAGACGTACAGAGGGCAGGAGCTGCTCTTCGAGGAGTATCGGTACTTCCTGTACATCACGAACGACCGGGTAATGACTCCCGATGAAGTCGTCCGCGAGTCGAACCTCCGCTGTGGTCAAGAGAAGCTGATCGGCGAACTGAAGAACAAGGTTCGGTCCCTTCGTGCGCCGTTGGGAGATCTCGTCAGCAACTGGGCGTGGATGGTCATGTCGACGTTGGCGTGGAGTCTGAAGGCGTGGGCCGCGCTCAGTCTTCCGCGAGGTGGTCGTTGGGGGGAGAAGCACGAGGAGGATCGCACTCGGCTCCTGGGAATGGGATTCCGGAACTTTGTTGAGTCCATGATCCGAGTGCCAGTTCAGGTGATCGTCGCGGCGAGGCAGATTCGGGTGCGCCTACTCGCATGGAATTCGGAGCAGAGGGTATTCCTCCGCCTGGCCGACGTCGTCGAGCGACCGATGCTCTGTTGAAACGTACGGAGAGGGCGCTCCATCAACGCCCAGGCCACAACCGAAACGAGGAGACCTATGATCGAAGCGACAATGCGACCAACGGCAACGGGCAGCCGCCCGGTCGCGAATTCGTGCCGGTTCGCTGGCTCGACCACTACCCCACGCCGCGCTCACCGGTGGCCCCTCAACCATCGCTTGATCGAGGACTAGTGGTGTGATTCACTCTTGTGCGGCATTTTGGTCGGTGCGTACGCGTTCGCTGCAAGGCGCAGCGACGACGCGACTTCGCTGCAAGTCTCGGAGGAGGCGCAACGCAGCAGCGGGCGGGTACGGGCCGACCAAAAT
>JAAELY010000429.1 GCA_024226335.1 bacterium | reverse complement strand
GCAGGATTTGTTCCCTTGCCGTTTTTTAAAACCATCTCTGTAAGTGTCTGCACTGTCGCAGCAACAACTCGAGAGAAGGTCCCGAATTCCGACGGAAACCGCGGTTTTTGTTCGCCTAAGCTCTGCTATTTCTCACGGGGTGGGCGCCTAGCCGCGGACAATCCACGGGAAATGTCGAGAATTGTCCGAACATGTCTGGAAAGGCTGGTTTCGAGAATTATTTCGGCTGGAAAAGTCGAGGTTCGAGAGGCTTTCCGCGGATTAGCGAAGGAAAACGAGCAGAATTGTTGGAAAATGTTCGGAAAAACGCGGTTTTTGAGAATTAATTCCCTCAGAGGAAGCGAGTGCTAGAATTGCGGCGAGGGCGAAAAAACACCTCAAAACTCTTTTTTTTGACCCCCTGAAAACAGCACCCAAGAAAACAGCCCCCAAACAGAGTTCTTGGATAAATTAAGGGCGTCGCGAGGAACACAGAACATGGAACGGGGCGCCGTAGAAGTAGAAAGCAGACCTGTATGCGCCACGTCATTGACATGAAGCGCCGGAGCTCCAATCGCAATCGCTTTCCCACGCCCCTCGCGGCAGCCAGCGATGGCGGCGACAGGGCTGGACAAGGACTCCGTGATGCGAGCCTACGAGGACGTGAAACAGGGCAGGGTCGCGGCGACACCCGAGGAGAGGAAAGTAGCCGTCCGCAGCGTGAGCCGTCTCGAGAAGGGCGAGCACAACGCGGCCGCGGTCCCTTCGAGCCCGGACAACGTTTTCATGTACATCGCGTTGCGCAGGCTGGCCGGCGACAAGGACGCCGCCCGGGTCAGCGCCCGGAGCCTGAGGAAGTGGTCGCAGGAGATCGTGACGGAGGTGGCCTTGACGCAGCGCTACTGGGTTCGACAGAGGGCGGGCTACACGCTTCCCGAGCGCTGCAAAGCCTTCGTCGTGCCCGCGGAGCACCTCGACGTAGACGAAGCGATGCGGCAGTCACTGGCGAGCTGCTTCGTCATTGACAGCTCCTGCCCTAAGGAATGGTTGGGGCCGGGGCTCTCCGAAATCTCAGTGAAAGCGTCCACGCGCTGTTTGCAGCGCGATGGTGGCACCACTCCGGGGCACGGGTCCGGACACCTCTTGCCGCCAACGCCAACGCCGATGATCCAGGACGGCGAAGCGCACAGCGATTCGGAGCCGGCGGACTCTCTGGCGGACTCCGCCTCCAAACGGGCCAGGGTTCGACCCGCGCCCGGGCAGGAGGCGGACGACGCCGCCGCCGCCGAGGCCGCCTCGACCGAGTCCGCTCTCCCGTTGCGGGGCCGCGCTGCCTTGATGAAGGAGCTCGCCACACTCGACGAGGACGACAAGGTGGACAGCGACACCATCCTCAAGGTCTGCTCCGCCACGAACACGGCGATCGAAGCGGACAAGTGGAGCTCACAGGACACAATGAGTCCCTACACAGTGAAGTTCTGGTTCCGGCAGTACGTGCACCACGTCGAGGACTTGAAAGAGGCCTTCGTCGGGGACGACGTCGGGGTTTTCGTCGAGGGCTTGCCCCTGGAGATCCGCCAGTACCCCGCCTTCGTGCTGACGCGCTTGCTGCGCGCGACGTGGGCGGACATGAGGAAGATGGCGTCCTGCATGGGGGACCTGGTGAAGATCGCGCCGGCTCTGCTGCCGCCCATCGGTCACGCGCTCGTGAAAGCCGCGGTCGCGGACATTTCGGCGGCCGAGTGCTACGCCTACAACGACCTTCCGCTGCAGCTGAAGAATAAATTCTTCTTGAGTCCCCTCTACAAGGACTTCCTCGCAGAGCGAAGCCGGACCCTCATCGCGCCGGCAAGGACCTCGGAGGCTCTGAGTGCGGGGCAAAGGCTCGAGATTGTCGCGAGGGAGCTGGAAACCGCGG
>JAAELY010000428.1 GCA_024226335.1 bacterium | reverse complement strand
GTGCTGTTTCTCGATGTTGATCGCGTCCTGGAGCAGCTGGAGATTCGCGAGACTCTCAGCCTTCTCCCGGAACACGTCGATCTTCTCGTCCGCAACCCCCACCGTCCGCAGTTTCTTGGGTGAAAACCGCGATCGGGCGAAAACGTGATCGACGTGAAAGTGGTTGCGCAGG
The DNA here is from genome assembly GCA_024226335.1 of bacterium. NCBI lineage: Bacteria > bacterium. The sequence continues at coordinate 1,822 of JAAELY010000428.1, read as the reverse complement.
TCGATGAACGGGAACAGCAGCGAGAGCAGAGGAAAAAGGCGACCGTCGCCGTACCGCATGTCGAGCAGCTCCTCGACCTCCTCCGGATCGAAGGCCAGCGACTTGCCGCGCCGCGCCATCGCGTCGTGCAGCTCCTTGGCCGGGAACCGCTCCCTTCCGTGCTCGCGCAGCACCTCGCGCAGCGCGGTCAGCAGCGTGTCGAGACCGCTACCCCAGATTCCGGACTTCACCAGGCTGCGAACCACCCACTGGCGTATGCGATCGCGGTCCTCGGCGTATCGGTTGTGGGTCACGTAACTCGATTTGGGCCGCTGGCGAAAAAGGTAGTACGCGATCGGGAGAATCGCGCTGTCGGCGCGCAGCGTCTGTCCGGTGAAACCGTAGGACGACATCAGCTCCACGGTGAGCACCAGCGCGCGCCTGATCTCCGGCCACTTCTCCTCGAGCACCGCCATGTTGTCGCGATTGAAGTTGGCGACCTTGAAGCCGACGTTGCCGATGTCGCTCAACATGAGACCCGCCTTCAACACCAGATCCTTCGAGAACCGGAATCCGTCTCCGGCCTGGTTGATCTCGTCGACCAGCGAGTGGATCTCCTCCCGTGCATCGAGGCGTGTCCACTGCGCCACGGCGACCGAAAGCAGGAGGTCGGAATAGGAGAGGATCGTCCCGCCGCTGTTCATGCGGATGAAGATGTTCAACACCTTCTCGAGATCCTGGCTCTTCTCCTGGTAGTAGGCCACCAGGTTCTTGTTGTGGACGATCTGAAAGAGCCGATCGAGGGCCGAGAACGCCTTGTTCAGATCCGCTTGCTCCAGCCGCTCGTTGAGCCAGGCCAGGAGCGGCGGCCCCGGCTCCATCGCCAGGATGTCCGCCACCTTGAACCAGCATTCCCCCGGCTCCGGCTTCTCAGCGCGTTCCGGGGTCAGGAATGCGAAGCGGTAACGAACGCCTGTTTCCTCCTCATCGGCGTCGGCGAGCAGGTCGAGGTATAGATATCGGATCGGAAACGCGTCGGGGTTGTTCCACCATTTGTACTGGAGCTTCCACGCCATCGAGCCCCGCAGGCCGATGTTGAGAGCGGTCAATCGCTGCTGGCCGTCGAGGACGGCGGTCAGCGCTTTGTTGTTCTGGACCGCCAGCGGCGGGCAATGTGGCTGGTCCCGCTGATGGTAGTCACGCACGAAGTCATAGAACCGGTACCGACTGCTGTTCTGAGGCTCCACTTCCCAGTAGAGAAAGGTGCCGAAAGGATACCCCTGCATCATGCTGTCGAAGAGGCGCGTGATCTGGGTCGGCTTCCAGACGAACTCGCGCTGGATTGCCGGAAGCACGAACTTATGGCTTTCGATGCCCTCGAGCGTCTGACGGATCGTGTCGCCGGTCTGGTACATAGATTTGGCTCTCTATTCAGCGGATCTCGATTCGTTCGGGTCGCCTAGCGCCGCTTTCATGTTCTGCGGCTGGGAGTCAGCCCGGCCCACCCTGATCAGATTCAGACAGCTCCGCCTCGATCTCCTCAATCGTGGGCAGCGCCGATCGCAGCGTCTCCGGGAGGGCGCGGGTCAGCTCGTATTCCGACACTCCGATAGGTTTCTTGACGCCGCGCAGCGCATACTCTGCCAGAACCTTCTTCTTGTCCTGGCACAGGATCAGCCCGATGGACGGGCTGTCGTGTTCATGCCGGAGCATATCGTCGACAACGTTGAGATAGAAATTCATCTTGCCCGCGTAGTCCGGCTTGAACGCACCGACCTTCAAATCGATGACCACGAAGCATCGCAGCTTCAGGTGGTAGAAGAGCAGGTCCAGGTAGAAGTCG
>JAAELY010000427.1 GCA_024226335.1 bacterium | reverse complement strand
GCTTCGATCAGCCCGATCGAGTTCAGATTCTCGGGGTTGTTGTTGAGCGCGATCGGTCCCTCGAAGCGCTCGCCGGCCTGCGACAAAGCGCTGGCGATGGTGTTCGTCGGCGCCTTGTGGAAGGCACGGACCCGGGCGTCGAACGGATTCAAGGCTTTGATAACGCGCTTGACCCAGCCTTCCGCCAGTTGACCCTGCGGGTTGGTCGGCGTCGACGGCTGTCCGGCGAAGAAGCTCCACTGGGGCGGATCGTTACAGACTCCGATATCCGGGTCGGTACTTTCATCGATCGCCGGCAATTTGTAATGCACGACGAACCAGTTGTCGGCCAGGGTCCTGAACGCCGGTAGCGAGAAGTCCGGACTGCCCAGGGTGATCTCGGTCAGACCCTTGCCCTTGGGCCCGAGCTCCCACGGCGGAACACCGGCGTTGTCGCAGGTATCCGATCCGGGACAATGGTGATCTTCGATGCACTTGATCCGTGGATCACCGAGACACTCGCCGAGGATCGGCGAACGACCGTCGAGATCCGCCTGGATGTACCACTCGAAGTCGACCTGATCGGCGCGACCGGCGAAGTCGCCGCTGTGTCGCAGGGTGATCTGCTCATCGAAGACATTCTCAGGTGCGATCACGTGGATCTGACCCTGATAGCTGCTCTTCAACAACGGTTGCGGTGTGACGTCGAGGCAACCGACGTCGATCACCTCGAGACTCACCGGTAGTCCGGTCAGACTCGGATCGTCGTTGAAGACCAGGGTCACCTTGCCGGTGCCACGAGCAAAGCCCGCGGTCAGCGCGGCGTTGGTGCCAAGAACGCGACCCGGAGCGACGACGCCGCTTCCGTCGTCCTGGAACCCGATCGCCGGTCCATCGGCATCGGTGCCGGGCCAGGTCCGGTCCCCGGAGCAAATCGCACGGGGCTCCTGACTCGGTGGGGGCGGGTTGACGAGGCAATCCACGGGATCGTGGAGCGCGAGCCTGTCGGGATTACGCGAGTGATGGTACAGCGCCTCGATCGCGGCATCCCATGCACACTCGCGCGTATCGGGAAGCGCACCGTCCTTCGGGAAGCAATCCTCGAAGTTTGGCGCGCTGGTCGCTCCTTCGGTCCCGGTGCCTCCATTGAGTTTCTTGAGCGCCTGGCGTTCGGCGTCGGTCAAAATATTGGGGATGAGCAGAGGCTCGCCTGCCAGCGTATCGTCAAACAGACCGCGGAACTCCAGCGCCCCGTCGATGCAGTTATTCTCGTCGGCGACTCCTCCGACGATCGCGCAGGATCTCGCCAGCGGGTTGAATCGCAAGCGGCTCGTGATCGTCGGCGTCAATCGCAGATCGCCGGCGGCGTTGCCGGTGATCGCCTTCTTCCCTTGCTCCGCAAAGTCGGTGGCGAGCTCCGCCGCATCGAGTGCCTCCTGAGTCATGGGCACGGAGATCGTCGTCAGCGGACGGAAAAGACGAACCAGGCTCTCCCGCGGATCGTAAACCTGGTTCTGGACGAACGTCTCGTACTGCAGTTCGTCATAGGCCACGGCGGTGGCCGCCTGGTTCATGATGTTGGGCAAGCCGTTTTTCTGCTTCATCAGGGTCTCTCCGACCGTGAGGAGCGGAATCTCGGTATCAGGCCAGCTGATGGTGTAGTTCGTGTCCGCCGGTGTCGTTCCGTCGGTGGAATCCGGCAGGAAGCTGACGCACTCCGGAGCTGCGAGGGTCGGGTGGAAAAACCCGGGCTGCAACGGATAGTTGAAACGCACCACACCGGTGGTGTGATCCAGGTTATTCGGTCCGGCGGCACGAGCCCAGAGACGATCGGTATGATCGCGGTAGAACGGCACCGGCGGCTGGAGGTCGCCGGCAACCTCACCGACGACCGTGGTCAGATCGCCACAACCTGCCAGCAGGCTCATCGGATAGATCGGTCGGATCGGTTCGCCTACAGTTTGTTCGATTCGCATGTCCGGATAGTCGATCGGATCAAACACATCGACTTCATAGACCCGGAAGGCCCACAGACCGGTTCCGGGATCGATGTACTTGGCCAGCACGTAAGGGTCGGAAGGCAACGTCGGATTCGCCACGTAGTCGCGCAGCGCGAAGATTGCATCGGCGCCGCTGGTCGGTACGCGGTTGGATGGTCGGATCAACGCGTGTTCGTCGTTGGGGTTGTAACCGGGTTC
>JAAELY010000426.1 GCA_024226335.1 bacterium | reverse complement strand
CCCGCCGCTCCGAAGTCCCTTTGCAGCTGCTCGGCTGCCCGCGTCCGTTCGAGAGCCCCCAGATTCCCCGACTGCCGGCTCTCAACAGCCGAAAATGGATGGTCTTATTAGGGAGACAGGGGTGCTATACTTCCTATACGCCCTGGTTTGTCGAGACTCGGACTATCTCGTCGTAGACCTCGCGACAACGAGAGATCATCGCTTCCGTCGTATAGCCCAGAGAGAGAACACTCATTGCGAGTTCTCGCCTTTCGCTATCGTCAAGGGGCGTGGTGTCTTCGATAATGCGCACGAATTCCCCGACGATTTGATTTACTTCCTTTCGCTCCAGGCTGAGTTCGCACCGATTCATGTTTTCAAGTTTCGGAGGCAGAGCCACCAGCTTCATGGCCTCGAGCGAATCCATCTCCGCCACAAAAGGACTCGAGTTGGCTGCGACGACAGAAACCCCGCTCTGCAGAGCCTCCAGAACCACCATAGAAAACGCTTCTCGAAGAGATGTTGCCACCAGGACATCCAAGTACTTCGTCGGGTGCTTTCCCCTCAGCGGATCTCGGTCATCGCACACGACGCGCGCTCGTTCTTTGCCGTTGAAGCGATTTCTGGCCAGCGCCTCATTCGACTCGGGGCAATAGATCAGCAGGTTGCAAAGCTTGGGAAGGCGGAGAAGCAGTTCTTCGAGGACTTGCAGCCCCTTCGAGTTCTGCAGCCGCCCGACGTAGCCCAAGAGCTTCACATTCGCCGGAATGCGATGTGCAGCCCGATATGCGTACCGTTCCTTTCGGGAAGCCGGAGAGAACACCTCTCTGCTCGCGCCATTACAGGCCCGGTACACCTGAGACCCCGGGATTTCCTTCTCAAGTTCGTGTTTCAGCTCGTCGGTGGGAACAATGACGGCATCGACGAGACCTAACGTCTCGCGCGCCCTATCCTGCTCGTCGGGAAGCTGGTACGACCATGGCAGCTGGAAGTGTGCGACCACAGGAGTCGCTTTGAATCGCTTGACGCACTTCAGTATGTCGGCGTCCTCTGGGTCGAAGCACACCAGCAGTTCGGGGTCTTCGTATTCTCGGCCTGGATCGGGGTCAATGTGTGTGAGGGATAGTTCACGGGCGATGAGGCTGGACCGGAAATCTTGTCCCAACACGCTGTGCTGCCGGGGTCGAATCAAGAAGCGCTTGTTCATGGCGGCCCCCCACCGGAAGTCATTCTCTCAGGTTTCAATCGGTCCGAAAATCCCCAGGCAGGTCACAGCGTCTAGACCGAACTAAACCGTCCGTGAGTTTAGGGTAGAACTCCTAACGCAGTCCAATCGTAGCGCGGGCCGAAGACAGAGTACGGGTTCGTACCAAGACCAGCCGGAACCTCGATCTCGGGAGTGGCACCCCGCGCTACTGCAATCGATGCAGACCCAGACCCGACGCTGACATTGCCGTTGCACTCGATGCGCTCGGCGAGGCGCGGAAGAATGGAACCGACTCGGCGCATGGCGGGCACGCGGCGAAGCTGCGCGGCGAACGGAATCTCTAGGCACAGGAGGAGATTGAGGCTTGGAACCTGAAGAATCCGGGCCAATCGGACCCCGAAGTGTTCAGGCGCGAGATCCTGCCGGGCCGAAAGACCGTAAGCGGTGGACGAACCGCATCCTCGGTCAGTCCGGGTTGAGCGCGGCCCGATCGAGATTCTGCGGGAGCAGAGCATCGAGTTGATCCAGCGAGGTGAGCGTCGGCAGCACCTCGAACAGGTGCGCCAGGTAACGGCT
>JAAELY010000425.1 GCA_024226335.1 bacterium | reverse complement strand
TGATCGAGACGATCAACAAGCTCACCCGGACCAGCCGTTCCCTGGTTCAGGAGCTGGGCCGCGAGCCGACGGCCGAAGAGATCGGCCAGAGGATGGACCTCTCGGCGACAAAGGTGCGCAAGATCATGAAGATCGCCCAGGAGCCGATCTCGCTGGAGACCCCGATCGGCGAAGAGGAAGACTCCCACCTCGGCGACTTCATCGAGGATAAGAACGCCGTCTCGCCGATCGAGTCGGTGGTCGACTCGAACCTGCGCGACTCCACCGGCCACGTCCTGAAGAGCCTGACGCCGCGAGAGGAGTTGGTCCTGCGCATGCGCTTCGGTGTCGGCGAGGGCTCGGAGCACACACTCGAAGAGGTCGGCCGATCGTTCAACGTCACCCGCGAGCGCATCCGCCAGATCGAGTCGAAGGCCCTGCGCAAGCTCCGGCACCCGAGTCGCGCGACTCGCCTGCGGGCGTTTCTCGAAACCTGAGCGCCGTGAGCGCCGGCGCCGGCGCGCCTTGACTCGCCGCCCTGTGCTACACGCGGTCAAGCAAGCTCCTGTTTGAGCTCGCAAACGGCCGCTGCTGCTGCGAACATACGACCATGTTCGTTGCCATCAGCCTCTGGCAAGCGCCGGCAACCGCGCTAGGTGTACGCTAGTCGCGCAATACCCTGCGTCGTCGCAGGTGGTGGCCGCGCACCAAAGCAGGCTGGCGCGACTTCCATGGAGCACCTGGTGCTAGTCTAGACGGGCGACGCCTGCCGCCGAGATCGCCAGAGTATGTGGGCCAGCTGAACCCCGCCAGCTCGTCTGGAACACTAGATCGGAGACCAACGCAATGACCGAAACCACGGCACTCGACGAGAGAATACTGGAGAAGATGCCCTATCCCTTGGCGCACCTCTACCAGGAGATGCTCGATGAGAAGGAGCCGAGAATCCGGTTCCGTGGCCTTATCAAGGTCTTTGCCGGCGGCCTTAAGTACCTTAGTCTCATCTGCATAGCAGATTACATGGTGAATCCAGACTCGGAGAGGCTCAACGCCATTCTGTCGCAGTCGCTGAAGCGGCCATCTCTCGGGCATTGGATGCACTTTCTCCGCAGCATAGTCAAGTACTACAGTGGAGAATATGACCGAGTGTTCCATGTGGAGGAGATACAGCGCGTGTTGGACAAGCGGACGAACAAACTCGCCGACCACATGATCCATCTGCGCAACACCTACGTACACCCCGACATCCTTCCGGACCCACAAGAGTCGCGAAGACTCTACGACGAAACCCTGCCCCACCTACGAACACTCCTTACTTCCTTCAAGTTTGTAGCCGACTATCCTCTCATCCGCCGCCACACCAGAACCGCGAAGGAAGCGCCGGTGATGGGAAACAAAATAGCACCTACCAAGGGCGGCCCCTTCCAATTCCTCGTACGTGCGACCTCGGGTGACGACCTCGACATCACTCCGTTCATGCTAATAACCGTGGACGAAGACCTCCGCGACTTGCTGGTCTATGAGACGCTGATAGGGAATCGTGCAAAATACATCATGGGCAACCATATGCAGTTTGTGGCTGCCGGGGAGGATCCAAATAATCGAGTGAGGCTTCTTCAACAGGTTCTAGACAAATTTGCGAGCCAGGAGACTGAGAAGCGAGAAAAAGAGCGGTCGAGAGCGCGCGCAGAGTTGCGAGAGGCGCTCTCGGGTCCGACCTTTCATATCCGGCCGCTGCGGGCCCTCGCAGCCTACCACTCGGAGCAGGTTTTCGAGGAGTACAAAACCGCAGGCAGGTACGACCCGCGCACCTACGTTTCGAGACAAACCATAGTACGCGCTTACGAGAAGCTACTCAACGGAGACAAGAACGCTCTCGTCATAGTCGCCGACTCTGGAGTTGGAAAATCGACCGAAATCTGCCACCTCTACCTAGAGACGTTCAAGGAAGACGTCACTTGGATTATCAGCGGACGAAGGATTCGCGCAAGCCAAGTACTCCTAGAAGTCACCAGAAACATCTATGAAGCCGACGAGCAAGGGAACATCTCGCACTTGCTAGCTGCCCTCAATCGCAATCGGACGAACGAGCGATTCGTAATCCTATTCGACGGCATTAATGAGACAGACGATCCGGTCAAGGCATTTCAAGCCATCAACAACTTCGTCGAAACGCACCCCTATTCCTGGCTAAAGGTAGTAATCACCAGTCGAAGTTTCGCCTGGAAGACCATAGACAACTCAGGAATCCTTCCCGACAAGCGTCGATTTGTTCTTCAAGACCAGGGAGGCATCGCGAACACCCTGGAACCCTTCAATGATAGCGAACTGGCCGAGGCCCTTGAAAGATACTCACTGGTCTTCGAAGCAAAAGTTCCGCGACGCTGGACATCCGGAACAACGTACGACTACCACGAGCGCAAACTGTTGCGAAGTCCGCTGATTCTGCGATTTATCTTCGAGGCGTTTACTGGCAGAGTGATCCCCGCACCGCTCAACTTCGAAATAATCATGCGCGAGTTCACCGCACAGAGACTTCGCGCTGATCGCGACCTACCCTTCTTGCAGAAATATCTAATGGCGTATTTCTTTAAAGAGGAAACGGATACTCTTGACACGAGCATTCTCTTAGATGCGGCTTCCAACGAATACCGGGGGATCAGCGACCCGGATGACCGAACCTCGTATAGGAAACTCGTAGAGCACATTTGCGGCGAACAAGTCTACTACGTAGATGAGATCTGGCTGTGCCCAACCGCGAACTGCCTACACTCCAACCAGCCCATCTTCATGGGCGACGAGAATAACTCACGTTGTCCGCGATGCAAATCAAAACCCAGGAGGGAGAACGTAGACAACAGGTCTACCTACTCTCGGCTACTTAGCGAGAATATACTCTCGCAAAGCGAACACTCTCAATACAACCGCGTTCGCTTGGTATTCGATAGATATTTCGAGTATCTGATGGGGCACTTTTGCTTCGTTCAGAGAATGCAAAGCTCCTACATTCCAGAACTAATCGACGACCTCTTCAACAAGACAAACCGCAACGGGATTTTTCTCGAGCCTCTCAAAAGCACTTTGGTAAACCTGTGGAACCAAGGAGAAAGGAAGGCCGTTTATCAAATTGCTAACAAGCCGGAGTTTGCTGCATACCATGTACTTCGCGAGCTACTTGCGGAGTTTGCCGAGGCAGATTTTCAGAACTTCTCGACCGCACTTCAGATCGCAGTCAACGAAAGCGCATTTAACGCCAACCTATGTCGCGCCGGAGTGCATGCGCTGCTCGTAGACACTCACATCGCAGGAGAGCACGTTAACGAGATTGTGGAGCTGCTCGTCCTCCTCAGTCGGTGCAAGTCCGAAGAGGCACACGATGAAATCGGCCAATACCTGATAAGCCTACGAAGGCGGGACGTCGACCTCATCACTCCCCTCGTGAATCGATGTGGCGAGATCATCCTCGCAAAGTTGAATGTCTTCAGCGGCCTAATCATCATTGCCAGCGAAGCTCGACGGCAGGAGACCAAAGGGCTGATTACGCTTTTCCTGGATGTGATACTTTTCGGCCTCGGCAATTTCTACGAAGACAGCGCAATCCGTGGAGCTGTAACCACACGCGGCCTCGCAATCGTTCAACGCCTCCTGCGTCACCCATTACTATCACTCCTCGAAGAGCCAGTAGCTCGCTTTGTAGCACGTCGAGTAACGAAAATATACAAGGAAAAAGGCCCCCTTCCATGCAACTACTTTGAGATGCTATTTCAGCTCCGGAGCGATCCAGAGACGATTCGCCGCACAGGGGATCTCTTTTTTGTAGAACGACAGAATCTTTTTCACCAAGATTACGACAGTTTCAGAAACGCCGCTCACTCGGAGAATGGCCTCGTCAATTGGTGTATCCTCTCATTGCTACCGATTCACTATTTGAACTGCGCCAGCAAGTCACAAGCTATTAGCTACATGAAACGGGTAACGCAGGAGGGTTCGGAGATGGATCGGTATATGATAGGCGACGCCATTGCAATACTGCTGCGGCGCCCCGGACCGCCCGACGAAGCCCTCGAAGACCTTCTGGAAGAGCTGGGTCAATCCTACCTCAAGGACCCGCGCCAGATTTTCGTTCACCCAGAACCCACACTGGCCATACCCGAGGCGCGCGCTGTAGTAGCTTACAACAGCAAACGCGCGGAGCAAATCCGCTCCGAGTCCAACCCCTACATGCCGTCCTGGATCGCGCTCAGAGAGGGCAAACTCCACCGCTTCTACATAAACTCGGTGGTTTTCCACTACGAGCTTTTGAAGGCACAGAAAGAACAGCACGATATATTTCATGATATTCTGACACTTTTAGACGCGAACAGGACCGATGATCTGTTAAACTTTGGCGACGACATAGACGCGAACCGTGATTTCGTAATCAGCTTCCTGATACAGTCGCTTGAGATCGCCGCAATTCTAGGTTTCTTGAAAGAGGTCTTGAATACGGTTGCGGCTATCATTCATATCTATATCGAGACTCTTGCCGACCCGGAACGACTTCCCGCCTACCGCTTTGCCCTTGCGGCATCCCTAAAGACTATCAAAGAATACCACCGGCCCGAGGTCTTGGCATTCCTCGACCGGTACGACCTTGACCTAGAGGCATTTCAATTCCTAGAAGAGGTAGCAACTTCAGCAGAAGGAAAGGAAAAACTTTTCAGTAAGAGCGTCTATGGGCACAACATCTACCAGGGCGCTTTTGCTAGCCAGGGCATCCGAGAGGCATTCGGCGAGTTTACCAAGCGCGCCGCCGACGCAAGAGATGTCGAGGAGTTCTTCTTGATATACGCCCGCGCATTCACAAAGTGGTTCAAGAATTACTCACCGGAGTAACTTTGAGAGAAGGACGATGCGATATGCCCGACAGTCAGCGACGGTGGAAGGTGAGCCGAGCAGCGGTGTTTTGTTGGATGAGAAGAATATCGTCTGCCGGGCTGATTTGCCTCTTACCAATACTCGCTATCATCTTGATGCTGCTATCCCTAGACGATGTCGTCCTACATCGAGACCCCGGTCTGGATGCGGTAATGGCCGATACTGACGCCAATATCCTATGGCCCGCCATAGGTTGCCCCCAGTCGGTTAGCAAGATCGGCGAGGTCGTCGTTATCGCTGGTCCCGGCGCCGCCGGGGCGGACGACAACATATCCGCACGTTTGTTCCCCACGGGGACATCTGGCGCCAGCATTGCGCTAGAACTTACCGAAATGAGTCTTGAGCCCATTGGCAAGGTGAAGGCACCAGGCCGTTGGCCAGAATGGTTATCTCGCAGATACCCTGTCGTCATGTTATTGCGCTTCCAGGTTCTGCAATCTCCGCATTTCGAAGGCCGACGGACGCTTTTGTATGACCTCGAGCTTGAAGTTGGAGATCGATCTCTTACTAAGCCGAACTCTGTCTATTTCTCAGCGAACACTAACCAGGACCTTAAACTTCTCACAGCTACCGACATCCATGTTGCGCGCAGGTGGCAGGAGATACACGACGATGTCCTCCGAGTCTTCCCGCCACGCCAAACGCGGCCGGCTCGCCACTCGGCTGAGTTAGGCGGCTTCGATCCAGCAGATGCCTGGACACACGACACTTTCGCCGATTCGTTCGTCGATGCGAACAGGAATTTCGCTCGCTTCATCTCTATCGCCAATGCACTGTGGAATCGCGGCGATCTGGATCTTATTGTACTTTCTGGCGACCTCATCGATTACAAGTTCAGCGATGACCGCGGGAGATCGGGAGGTGGCTTCCAACAGAGCGAATGGAGTCACTTTGAGGAGCTGCTGCTCGGCCAGAGTAGCTTAAGCGAACGGCTCCTCGTACCGATGTATACCGCCTTGGGTAATCATGAGTACCGGCTCCATCCCTATAAGATACAGATATATGGACTTCGACACTCTGGCCTTGCCGACGAGCAAACCGCCGAGTACTTGAAGAGGACTGAGCAATGGATGGACTTTAAATACCGATTCTCTGATCTCAACGCACTACGCATCAACACCGGCAACCAACATTCGCTCGACTTCTACTACGAGAAGTTCAATCCGTTCGCAGCCTATGGGCTGGACCTTGGCGCCGCGCGCCTGATCGTGCTGGACAGCGGTCCGGATTTCTACTGCGAACGATCTAATATGCTCGGAGGTAGGTGGCGACGCTTTTTCTCTTCCCTTCTAAGCAGCTCCGGAGGTCCTCGTACCACCGGCGCTACCTCTGAACAAATCACATTCCTTGAAACGCAGCTAGACGAAGCCCCCGACGACCAGCCCGCAGTTATCGTTAGCCATGCCCCTGTGCTTAGCCCGTCTAGTATGCCGAGAGTTGACGCCGGTGAGGTTCCCCTAAACCTGCGCATCGATTCCACATTCAGCAGTAACGCCGGCAGTAAGGAAACGCAAATGCGGTTTGAATGGATGTTGCATCGTAGAGGTCTCGACGCAGGAGCGATGTTTCACAACCAGCTGCCTATTCTCGAGTCCCTACGAAGCGAGCAGCGCGACGTGGTAGCATTGGCGGGACATAATCACCGACAGCTCGAGATGGCGCTCGATAAAAGTGATGGCCAGCTTTATGCCGGCAGGTACTCGGAGGGCGGTGTTGATCTCGAGGACACCTTGAAGAAGCGAGTGTTGTTGGTCCAGACTTCTGCTCTTGGTCACGTCAAACGCAGCAATCCTTCTGTGGGCTATCCGGCATACCGTAGCGTGATGATTTCCGGTAGCAAGATTCGGGATATTACCCCGCATCCTCTCGGCGAGAAGCCGTTCGACGTTGGATTCGATGACTGGACCGTTACGCGAGAAGGTAGTCTCGAAAGGATTACGTTCATCATCAATCGAGACAAGCGGGTTGATCTGGGAGACACATGGACCACGGTCGTCGCTTGGTTGCGCGGTGAGGCTGGATCTTTGCCGGCAACGCGGTTGAACGCAATGCAGGTGAGACTCGAACCACAGTCAGTCATTGTGGCCTACCATGACCGCCGCGAAGCGGAGGAGGGAGGCTATATTTCTTTCGTTGCAAAAAATTCGGCATCAGTCGAGATGACGCTCCAGAACAGACCCAAGTCAGTACCGATTGCCTTCTTGTTTGAAAGGCAGGCAAGGGTAGATTCTGGGATAGAACCACTGTCACTCAGGTGGCATCACCGAGTACTTAAATGAACACTGCAGACGCCGGAAGACCGGAACAACAGATCCCTTTTCTGACTCATTAGGTTATAGGAACCAGCGCAAGGAGGTGATACAGTGACGCCTATCGTCTATACCGCAGTCGCAGCTTGGGCCCTCTCGCAACTACTCAAGGTAGTCATCGCCTTTCTACGAATTGGGCGTGGCGAATCTGGGCGCGTCGTATGGCGCCTGGTTTGGGCTGGAGGCATGCCCAGCTCTCATTCTGCCTTCACCACATCGACGCTCGTAATGATTGCTCTGACGGAGGGCATTGGGTCTTCCCTCTTCGGCCTCGCCTTCGTGTTTACCGCGATCGTCATCTACGACCGGACCAAGCTCCACCACATCTACCTCATTTTTCAATCTCACTTCCCGGCTCTAGCGACCGAGGCCGCGCGAGACCCTCGGCTTAAGGACCTTGTCGGACACACAACGGCAGAGGTGGCTGTAGGCGTCGCTATTGGATTGGCCGCGGCGGGAATCACTTGGGCCCTTACTGCAGGCGTCGGTTGAGTGATCGCGAGGAAACGATGTCTGATCTCATTCAGTGGCCGCCGGGATGGCGAGAGGAGGCTTGGGCTCGCGTTACCGATCCATGGGACATTGTGGTCATCGGAGGAGGAATTACCGGCGCTGGCATTTTTGCTGCTGGCGCTGACATGGGTATGCGCATTCTCCTACTCGAACAGGGTGACTTCGCCTCGGGAACTTCGTCGCGATCGTCGAAACTCGTTCACGGAGGATTGCGATACCTCAAGCAAGGAAAGTTCAATCTCGTACGTCAAAGCATCTCTGAACGCCAGAGAATGCTAGCGAACGCCGCGGGCCTCGTGAATCCATTGAGTTTTCTTTACACCCTTTACGAGAGAGATAACATAAGACCGTGGATGGTCAATGCGGGCCTTGCCATCTATACCAGTCTCTTCTCCGGAGCAGGCGGGTACCAGAGCCTCCGCTCAAGCGATGTCCGTGATCTTAGGCTTTCACCAGACACCAGGGGTCTATTGAGAGCCTTCCGCTATCAAGACGCTCAGACTGACGACGCTCGTCTGGTTCTCCGCGTAATCAGTAATGGCGTCGCGACTGCACGCGGCGACGCCGTTGCCCTGAACTATGTAAAGGCTACTAATATCCTTAAGTACGGCGGCACTTCTCGCGGTGCGGTGGTAAGAGATAGAGAGTCAGGTCGGGAGGCGGAGGTGCCTGCCCGAGTAGTGATCAACGCGACTGGTGCCTGGGCTGACAGGACACGCGGTCACGTCGAGGCCCCACCACTGCTTCGTCCTCTTCGAGGCAGCCACCTTTTTCTTGACCTGGCTAGCTTGCCATTGGTTGAGGCAATCGCCTTTACCCATCCAGAGGACGGTCGACCAGTGTTCGCCTATCCTTGGGAAGGAGTCGCTCTCGTCGGCACCACAGATGTAGACCACAGGTCCCCGCTCCATCAAGAGCCCTCCATCTCCGACGGAGAGGCAGACTACCTTCTGAAGGCAGTACGATCGATGTTCCCCTCCTACGAGTTGCCGCGAGCGGCAATAATCAGTTCCCAGGCGGGCGTTCGCCCAGTAGTGGATACCGGAAAGACCGACCCCTCTGCGGAGAGCCGGGAGCATCTGGTCCTCGCCGAGCAAGGACTACTCACGATTCTGGGTGGCAAGCTGACGACTTTTCGGGTAGCCGCTATAGAGGCCCTGCGCGCCGCGCACGCTCTTGATTCTTCGCTTCCAAGACCAAGGAAGGACACTCAAGTCCTGAGGGCCACCGCCGAGGATTACTCGATCGGGAAACTCGAGCAAGTCATCCAACACCGGCTGATTGCAAGGTATGGCCTCGTCCCGAGTGCCATCCGGAACAATGATCCCTCTGCGCTTCGCTTGGTGAGCGGCACTCCCTACCTGTGGGGCGAGCTCATCTGGTCAGCAAGTCATGAGGGCATTGTCCATCTCTCGGACCTCCTGCTGCGCAGGTTCCGTCTAGGAGTTCTGCTTCGAGACGGAGGACTCGGCCTTCTGCCGCAGCTCAAGCAGCCCGTGTGCAGCGCGATGGGCTGGGGTGAGAGTATCTGGAAGCAAGAAGTAGGCCGTTTCACTCAGGAGCTCCAAGACGCTCATCAACTTCCATTCGAGCGGGAATCACACGCCTGACCCAATCAGCTTTGGCTGCCAATGCCGCGTTCCGACTATGCAATTGGAGCGAACGCTTATCCTAGACGACGCCGACCATCTGATAGCGTCACAAAACAGTACTTCAAGGACAGCATAGCTGTGAAGGAGATAGAAGGGGTCTTGCATTTCTTATCCGGTCTCTACACCGCCAAACCGACCTCGGTCCTCTATATTTTCAGTTTTTGCTCATAATACGTTCAAAAATAGCACTGAAGAAGAACAACTGAACGGTCCATGTCAGTATGGCCCAGGGCAGAATTACGAACTCGAGAAGCGTCGGATGACCTAGTTCAACGAGAATTCGGGCTGGGATCAGTTGGTTGAGTTCCTGCGCCAAGAAGGCCTGCGGCTCCTCAGCGAGACCAGCTCTTTTGCTCATCGTCGTACCCTCGAACAAAGAGAATAGGGTAACCAGAGCGAAGGCTTGCCAAAGTCCGAGCGACATGAGAGAAGTCGCTCGGCGCCGCAAGATCTTGTTCTGCGCTCTCCTCTCGCCCTCGCGATCGACGACTTCGACCGCCGGCGATTGGCCTCGCAGCATAACGTATCGAACAAAGAAATACGAAACGGCGATGAACAGCCCAATCTTTAGCAAGCGCAAAACGGGGTTCGCGAGAAAAGCAGTACTCCAATTCTCGTCTGCTGAGAAGGACTGGACGACGCCTAGAAACAAGGCGCCAACCATTTGCGGGACGAGCAGAGAGGCCCGGGGCACTCCCCCGGGAAGATATTCAGGCATTGAAGCAAAGTATGCCCAATATGCGCATACATTAAGTCCAACTATCAACAGAAACGGTAGGGAAAGAAATAATTGGGCTTGCCGGCTGTCCATTCCCGAATCTAGTAGGTGCAGAATGACTCCGGAGGCGAGGAATGGCAACAGGATCCAACTCAGCACAAAGCGCCAATCAAGCAGCCGAGTGATAAGCCATGCCTTCTCCGGCGCCAACTCCCGCAGCATGTAACGACGGAGCATCCAGTTACTCACCAATCGTCCGCAAGCCCCGTCCGACGGCTCTTGCTTATTGACAACCATTTTCGCTCGTTCTTCGTTCTCCTCATCAATCACCGCGGTCAGAACCTCGACCCGTTCCTCAAACTTGCGGACCTTGGCGTTGAGCTCAAGTGTGACAAGCTCTCGTTCCGCAAGGGGAAGCGCCGCGCGGCATTTTTCCTGGAGGCTTCGAAAGATGGGAAAAGTTCCACGAAGAGAATCGAGTACTGCCGCAGGATTCGCGGTCTCTTCGGCTGAGATCTTATCCCGCGTCGCAAGGGACGCAAGAATGGCTCCGATGTTCTCAACAAGAAGAGAGGTCCTGCTTTCCGATTCACAATTCAACTCGTACTCGAAACTCTTGGATCGCCTCGTGAGAAATCCCGCATCCCTTTCCAGAATCCACCGCTGGTGTTTCTCGAGGAGCCACGAGAGAGCGGCCTTCTCGGCTTCCCCGAGTTGCTGTCCTGGGCTCTCTCGCGCCAGCAGGCCGACTAATCTTCTCAGTGCGGCCGGATCTGGAATCGTCGCCCCCCTACTCTCGAGAAAGACTGAATCCAAGTAACTCTGATACGCAGCGAACCGGCGCTCGCTACTTTGAGCTATCTTCATCTCGTCCAAAGAATCCGCTAACTGCTGTAGGTCGCGCTCCACTGCTTCCTGTTGAGCGTACAGGTGCATCTCCCTGACCAGGGAGGATTCCGGGAGTGCACTCAGCAAAGTGTAGAGGAGGTCGAGATAAGCTGCTTGGGAGCGACTGTTCTGCTCTGCGTCTCGGTAAGCACCTACAAGCACGCGGGTCGCTGATGTGGCAAGGTCTTTCGGCAAGGTCCCCCGAAGATTCCAATCGGTAACCAGCGACCGGATCAGATATATCTGATGACGACGAATTCTACTCGAAGTTTGCCTTCCAGGACGGATCTCTTCATAAAGAAGTCTCTTGAAGAGGCGAACAAGAGCCAGTACGACTTCAGGGTTCGCGGTTCTCCACCGCTGGATGAGCTCATAGGTCAACTGTATCCGATGCGATAGCGTGAAACGCTCGCAAGCCGAGTCCACTCGAGGCCGCTGCATGACATGGCAAAAGACAGCGAGGTCCCCTTGCTGCCTTTGGGTCAACTCACGCCAGCAGAGCGTGTCGCAGAAACGGTCCCGTGTCTGCCTGGCGAGGTTTATCGCACTGCTTTCGCTTCTTTCTCTAAACCAGGTCTCCATGAGTGGCCTGGTCTCGGCTGAAACGCACCCGACAATTGCTTTCGTGAGGCGATGGTACAAAGAAGAGTCCACCGACATGACCCACGCCATCAGATCGTCGACGTAGTTTATCCAGTGGTCTTCGATCTTCTGAGGCTGCGGTACGTTCGCTACGAGTAACTCTCCGAATGAGACTGCGACAGGGTCTCCGGACACCAAGCGACTGAGGAGTCTTGGAACGTTGGCGACAAAAGCCAGTCGCTCACCCCCCTCGGCTGCCAAACCGATGAGTGCTCGAAGCAATAGGTCCAAAGGCACTCCCAGCCGCTCCATCAGATCTGGCGTGGCACCGGCGATGAACGATGCCGCTATCCAGATGTCCCAGGGTAGGCTGCCTCCCAGGTTGATTCTTTCGTCCGAGGCTATAGTCAGATCGTTTTGCCACAACTCCGCCGCAAGGCGTACTTGAGCGACTGCCTTTTCGTTGCCCTGAACCCTCTCGAGGCGACGCATCAGCGATTGGAGGCGTTCCTCGCGAAGGTCGCCGAAGGTACGTAGCCGTGTCAGTTCCCCGAGGGTCAGATCAGGATCACGGCGAACTCCCTCGAGTACCAGGCTCGAGAGCCACCCGGACACATAGTCTGATGGAGCTATCTCCGCGACGACATCGTTCGCGCCACCACTCGCCTGCTTCCGTTTGACTACGAGCCTGAGGCTCGGCAGTACCTCGTCGGTCATCGTGTCGAGGTAGGCGGCCAGGACGCACCAGGCATGGCGATGCGCGTGGAGATTCGCTGTCGTGGAGAGAAACTCATGAAGAATCGGCTCGGCCTGTCGGCCCCGTTGCCCGATCCTGATCGAGGCCCGTACCCAGACGTCGGTCTCTTCGTCGCGGAACTGGGCTACGAGTGAGTCTGGAAGAGCTGAGTCTGGAGGAGTAACTATCATCTCGGTGGCCTCCAAGCACTAGGATCTCATGCACGAGCTAGATCTGCAGCTGGTGGATGGGAAGATGCTCCGCCGATCAGGTGGCCTTGCGGACTCTTCAGCAGATAGCGTAGTCTAGCGACCCGCGTCTCGTCCGTCCAGTTGAACCAGGAGTAGGTGACTCTCGATGAGCTTTTCTGAGCCTTGCGGCCCGTATCTGAGTCTCGAATCCCATTCGCCGGGACGCACTGCGCCGCCTCGAGCAGCCTTAAGAGTCTCCGGATCAGCCGTCGCGGCGAAACGACTCAGAGAGATCTCGGCTATACAGAAGTACGGTACGGGCAGATCACCCGGAAGACCGGGGCATCCTCAACGAGATTCTTCGCTAGTGAGAGCGGCGTCCAAACGAAGCAGCGAGGTACTTCTATGAAAATTCAACTGCCGCAAGGACTCTTAAAACGTATTGGCCTTGATCGGCCGGAGCTCCGTGCTTGGGCAATGTACGACTGGGCCAACTCAGCCTTCTTTTTGATTATTGTAACTTCGGTATTCCCGCTCTTTTTCCAATCTGAAGCGGCCGCAGCCCTTGACCCGGAAAGGGCTTCGTTGATATTCGCGCTGTTTACGACCGTGGCGCTTTCTGTTGTGGCGGTGGCTGCACCGATTCTCGGCGCCTTTGCCGATTACCTGGCATTGCGCAAGCGCATGATGGCCTTCTTCGTCACCTTGGGTGTTGCCGCAACTGCTGCAATGTACTTCATTGGTCGAGGAGACTGGTTTCTTGCAGGCATCCTGTTTGCTTTGGGCAATATCGCAGTGGCCATAAGCATGGTTTTTTACGACTCGCTGCTTCCTCATATTGCGAGCAACAGGGAAATCGACCGTGTTTCAACCGCCGGCTTTGCGCTAGGCTACATCGGGAGCGTTATCCTTCTGCTTTTTAATTTACTATTGATTAACAACCATGAGATGTTCGGGTTTAGCGACAAAGCTCTCGCCACTCGCTTTGGCTTTGTCGCCGTTGCCTTGTGGTGGGGAGTTTTCTCGTTGCCGCTTTTTCGCGGTGTCCCAGAGCCCCCGCGCGAGATCGAATCCGACGAAAGCAACGCGTCGAACATAGTTGGCATTGCCTTCCGTCGCCTCTCCGAGACCTTCAGGGAGCTCAGAGGGAGCTACCGGCAGGCATTCAGGATGTTGGTGGCGGTATTGGTCTACAACGACGGCATCGGCACGGTGGTCCGAATGTCGGGTATTTATGCGATCTCTCGAGGCATACCCGAGAAACATATTTTTCTGGGTATCGTCATGGTCCAGATTGTAGGCGTTCCTTTCGCTCTCCTCTTCGGCGCCCTAGCCGGCAAGATCGGCCCCAAGCGCTCGATTCTGTTGGCACTGGCCGTCTTCATCGGGGTTAGTATCGTCGCCTATAACATGAACAGCGCGAGAGAATTCTACGTGATCGCTTTCATGGTGGGTTCGGTGCAGGGCGGGGCGCAAGCTCTTTCCCGATCTCTCTTCGCTTCGATGGTCCCCAAACACAAAGCGGCGGAGTTTTTTGGCTTTTTCTCGGTTTTCGAGAAGTTCGCTGGAATCTTTGGCCCAGCGATCTTCAGCGCCTTCATCTGGGCAACAGGCTCGATGCGCGGGGCAATCCTCTCCGTGATTGTTTTCTTCGCGGGCGGTGCTTTGATTCTTGCCTTCGTCGACGTCCCGGAGGGTCGCCGTAGAGCGAGGGAGGCTGAAGAGAGCCTCTTGCGGCCACAAGACACCGATTTGGCTGAGAGCTAGTAGCTCTAGACTTCGATTCCCATTCCCGAGAGCTGTCGGGCCGGCCGGCGGGTGAGGCCGCGGTAGAGAAAGTCGCGGGAAGCGAGGAGGAAGGAGCGCAGTCGGGTGATGGTCTTGAGGCGTCGGGCCACGGCTTTTCTTCTCATGTTCGGTTCCCTTGCTGACTGTTGGTTCGAGGCTTGCGCGAGCGCCGCTTCCTCTTCCTGCGCCGCCGCCGTTTCTTCTTCCGCTTCTTCTTCCTGGCCCGCGTCTTGCGCTTGCGGCGCCCCAGAGCCCACTCCAGGCGCCGCTCGGTGAGCTGGCGGTGCTCCAGCTCGAGCACTTTCGGCAGCACGGTGCGCGCGCTGGCCGCCGCCATTTCGGGCGCGGCCAGGACTGTGCGCTAGACCTCGAGAACTGCCCACCACCGCTCGCAATCCGCCTCCTCGCCGGGCTCGCAGTGCTTCCGGGACGTCCTCCCGGAGAGGGCCAGACGGGACATGTGATCCATGATCGCGAACAGCACCGTCCGGAGCTCGGCCTGGTAGGCGTTACGCGGCTCGAAGGCTCCGACCTCCCGGCGGGCTGCCTCGAGCCGGCGAACGTTGCGGCGCGACTCGGGGGTGGGCGGCGGCGCGGGCGTTTCGAGGTCTCCAGGGCCGGGGTCGACGGCCTCTTGCCCGGAGGCTGCGGAGGCACGATCGCCGAATGAGCTTTCGTCTGCCTCCGGCGGCTCTTCGCTCTCCGCCGGCGCTGGCTGCCGCCGGCTCATCAGGTCGTGGAGCAGCCGTTCCGCTTCCTGTTCGTCGAGACCGCCAGCGAATACGGCGCCGAGTACCTCTCCGTGATCGCGAGGACGCAGGCCGGGCAGGAAGCCACCGTCTTTGCGCGAAATACTGTCCGAGAGGGCGTCTTCGAGCAGGAGCTCAGGCGACTCTTCATCCAAGCACATCACGCACTCCTCCGCTGCCGATGCCGCCTCAGCAACCTGAGCATCGCCTGCCTGAGGGTCTCGGCGTCTTGCCCGCGATCGTCAGAGCGCGGGCGACGAATGCCTTCTGGGGGTCGACCCGGAGGGTCGCCAGCGCAACGTGCTTCCTCCGACGTCTCGGAAGTCTGGGGCTCAGCGCCTTCTCTTCGGTCTTGATCCGACATCGTGGTCCTCCTTGGTGCGCAGCTTGCGCACGGTCCAGCGGGCGGCGCGATGGTGGTTGGGAATCCGGTCGACGCAGGCGCCCCGAACGATCTGGCCGCGGTAGGCGCGCAGCCGGCCGGCGAGCTGGAGCGTGCTCGGAAGCTCGCCGTCGAGGTGCGGGAAAAGCTCGGCGAGGGCCGAGCGCAGGCGCGGGTAGGACGAAACCGAGGCGGTGTCGGCAAGCTGGCGGACGATTTGCCGGGCGGTCGCCGGGTGGCCGAGATGGTCGAGAAGCTCGGCCAGTCCGAAGACCAGATCGTGAAGCACGGCGTGCTCGTAGTCGGCGCCGGCCTTCAGGGTCTCGCGGTCCGCGCCGGGCCGAGCAGGCGCGATCCGGAGCTCGATGGGCTCGCCGGCGATCGGGGCGGCCGGTTCACGATCGGCACCCACCGCCGCGGCCCGATCGGCCGTAGCGGTGTCGGCCCCGGGGCGCGGCGGCGCGCCGGCGGGCAAACCCAGCTCGAAGGGCGTGTCGATGAGCCCGCGGTGGGCACAGGGCCGGCAGAACCTGCCGCGGGAGTCGAGCCGGACGCCGATACGGCGGCAGGTCGGAGGTTCCGGGTGGCGCAGGGCGAGGGCCAACATCTCCTCGGTCTTGGGCGGGTTGTACCCGGGGTGCTGCTCGCCGAAGTAGTGCACCAGGCCGCGCCCGTCGAGCGCGCCCGGGAACGATCGGCCGGCCAGCCTGACGAACGCCTCCCACTTCTCGCCCCGCAGCTGCTGAGCGTTCCGGACGCAGTCGGCGAGGAAGGCGCAACCTTCGGCCATCGGCCGGAAGTCGACTCGCGGTCCGGTACGAATCGCCGCGGCGTCGCGCAGCAGTCGTTCGAGCCCAGTTTCTGCCGGCGGTGCCGGCAAACCAAGGAAGTCCTCCGGGGCGTAGCGGTGGTCGCCCCTGACCCCCGCCCCCGGGGTCTTGACCCGGGGGAAGTGCTCGACGCCGACCCATACTTCCCCCGGCCGGTCGAGGTTGCGGGTGCCGGGCAGGCGCAGCGGGCGCGCGAGCTCGGCGTCGTGGTCGACCGACCAGCCCCTGACCTGCGCCGCGGCGTGGAGGGCGCCCTGAAGGCGCCGCAGACGGCGGCAGCGTGAACGCCGGGTTGATCAGACGATCATGGGCGCCGTTGGCTACCCGCCGCAGCGGGAACGGGTCGAGGGGGATGACCGTGACCAGCGGCCCGAAGACCTTGATGCTGGTACCGGCGCCGTAGCTGCCCTCGAACAGGTTCTGGATGCCCACCAGCTGCCCGCGCAGCTGGGGAATGGTCCCGTCGCGCACCTCACGCGACAGGCTCTCGGTCTCGAGCCGGCCGAGGTGGTTCTGCTCGATCTCGGCGATCTCCTTGCGCTTCCGGTGCAGGTCGTGCCGCACGCACATCTGCACCTGTTGGATGTCGATGACTTTCTGATCCTCGGGCAGCTGCTGGCGCCACTTTTCGGTCAGGTCTACAGCCATCAGCTCGGCGTGGGCGCCGGCGTTGCCGGCGATCCGGCCGACTTCTTTCTCACTCAGAGTGATCATCTTGAATGCCATGAGTGTTCCTTTCTATCGATCAAAAGGGGTGGCGGGCCGCCGGCCGGTGACCGGTGGAGACGGACCGGCCTGCCGGCGGGAGGAGGACC
>JAAELY010000424.1 GCA_024226335.1 bacterium | reverse complement strand
TCTTGTTCGTCCGATTCCTTCCGGTCATTGCCATGGGCGAGATCAAGGGCGTGCTGAGCTACGGGCGCACCCACGAAGGAGACAAGGCATGAACCGCAAACTGATGGGTGTGTTCAGCCGGGAAGACGAGATTCTCGCCGTGACCCGCGCCTGCCGTGAGCGGGGTTACGAGATCGTCGACGTCTACGCGCCGTATCCGGTGCATGGCCTCGACCGTGCGATGGGTCTCAAGCCGTCCCGCATCACGTGGCTGTGCTTTGCACTCGGGGCATTTGGCGCCTCGGCGATGCTGGCCTTTCAGATCTGGACCTCGGCAGTGGACTGGCCGACCAACATCGGGGGCAAGCCGCTAAACTCGGTGCCCGCCTTCATCCCGGTGACGTTCGAATCCGCGGTGCTCGCCGCCGGGCTGGGCACCGTCCTCGTCTTGCTGATTCGTTCCGGTTTGTTCCCGTGGTCCAAACCCAATCTCGTTCACCCGCGGGTCACCGACGATCGTTTTGTGCTGGCCATACGCCAGACCGACGCGGACCTGGATCCCGGGATGGCCGCGAGCCTGATGCGCGAACATGGAGCGCTCGACGTCCGCGAGGACATCGGCGAGGGAATGCAGGAACTCGACGAGGGAAGGCAATGAAAGGCAGCGCCACCGTCATTGGGCTTCTCGTGGTCGTACTGGCCGCGTTGATCGCAGCGCACTGGCTGATCTTGCCTGATCCGTCCCGGCGAAACTACGAGTTCTTTCCGAACATGGTCGAGTCATACGCGCGGGATGCGCAGAGCCCGCCTTTCGTGTTTGACGACGGATCGGCGCTGGACCTGCGCCCGCCCGAGGGTAGCGTGGCCCGCGGCTACATGCCCTTCGAGTACCCTGCGACGCCGGAAGGGGCGTTGCTCGCAGGGCAGGAGCTGCAGAATCCGTTTTCGGGTGATGACGCCGATGCGGCCTCCC
>JAAELY010000423.1 GCA_024226335.1 bacterium | reverse complement strand
GACAAGTACGTGACCGAAGAGTTCCTTCGCGGGGTCGTCTACGGCTGCCAGGTCGTCGTGACCAACCCGACCTCGGCCACGCAGGGGCTCGACGTTCTGCTGCAAATCCCCGAGAAGGCGATGCCCGTGCTCGGCAGCAAGCGGACTCGCAGCCAATCGCTGCGACTGGGCCCCTACGCGACGCAGAAGATCGAGTACTACTTCTACCTCCCCAGGACGGGCGACTTCCAACACTACCCGGTCCACGTCGCCCGCGACGAAGCGGTCGCCGCCTGGGCCGATCCGTTCACCTTCCACGTCGTCGAACGGTTGAGCAAAATCGACAAGGCGTCGTGGGCCTACGTCTCGCAATGGGGGACTCAGGCCGAGGTGCTCTCCTACCTCGAGCAGAACAACGTCCATCGGATCGATCTGGGCAAGATCGCCTGGCGGATGAGCGACCTCGACTTCTTCGACAAAACACTCGAACTGCTGGCCGGGCGTCACGCCTTTCATCCGGTGCTGTGGAGCTACGGCATCCATCATAATCGGCTACCGCGGATCCAAGAGTATCTCCGCAGCAACGACGGACTGCTGCGTCGCTTCGGCGATTACGTCGACTGTACGCTGGCCGTGGTCGACCCGGTCGAGCGTCACTGGCGGCAGCATCTGGAGTACAGCCCGCTGGTCAACGCCCGGGCCCATCGGTTGGGACGCGATCGAAAGATCGTCAACAGCGCCTTTCGCAACCAGTACGTCGGGCTGATGAACGTGCTGCGATACAAGGTCGAACCGACCGGCGAGGATTCGCTCGACGTGGCCTACTACCTGTTCCTGCAG
>JAAELY010000422.1 GCA_024226335.1 bacterium | reverse complement strand
CTAACGAACGGAGTCGATGGCATCGAGTACGCGCGGCGGCGACATGGGGAGATCCCGCAGGCGCGCGCCCGTAGCGTTGTGAAGCGCGTTTGCGACAGCGGCCAGGGGTGCCACGATCGGCGTCTCGCCGACGCCGCGCACGCCGTAGGGGTGGCGCGGATTCGGAACTTCGATGATCAGGGTATCAATCATCGGAAGATCGGAAGCAACGGGGATGCGGTAGTCGAGGAATCCGGGGTTTTCGAGCTTCCCTTCGTCGTCGAAAACAAAAGCCTCGTTGAGCGCCCAACCGATTCCCTGGGCGGCTCCGCCCTGGAATTGACCTTCGACGTAGCCGGGATGGATGGCCTTGCCCGCATCCTGGATCGCGGTGTAGCGCACGACGCGTACGAAGCCGGTCTCGGGGTCGACCTCGACGTCGCAGATGTGGGTTGCAAAGCTCGGGCCTGCCCCGCGCGCAGTGAGCGAGGAACTCGCGGTGATCGGCCCACCGGTGCGTCCGGCGCGACGCGCGATCGTCTCGATGTCCAGGGGTTCGTGCTCTCCGCCATCTTTCGGCTGTGCACGACCTTCTTGCCATCCGACCTGGTCCACCTCTACACCCCAGATCGCTGCGGCGCGTTCCCGTAACTCTTGAACCACCTTCTGAGCTGCTTCGATCACGGCCATGCCGGTCGCGAACGTAACCCGGCTGCCTCCGGTGCCGTCATTGACGCCGACCGTCTCGGTGTCGCCGACGACGGGGCGCACGCGTTCGACGGGTATGCCGAGTTCCTCGGCGGCCATCAGCGCCAGCGAGGTTCGCGAACCGCCGATATCGGGACAGCCGCTCACGACCACGGCCGTGCCGTCTTCGTTCAGGCTGACGCTGGCGGTCGACTGCATTCCGGCGTTGAACCAGAAGCCACACCCCAGACCGCGCCCCTGATTCGGACCCAGGGGCGCCTTGTAGTGCGGATGTTCGCGCGCAGCCTCGAGCGTCTCGATCAGCCCAATGACGTTGAACTTCGGTCCGTAGGTCGCTTGTACGCCTTCGCGCGCCGCGTTGTGCAGACGGAAGTCGATCGGATCGATCTCGAGCTTTTCAGCCAGTTCGTCCATGACCGATTCCGAGGCAAAAACCGCCATTGGCCCACCCGGCGCGCGATAGGCCGCGACCTTGGGTTTGTTCAACACAACGTCGTAACCTTCGATGCGGAAGTCCTGCAGGTCGTAACTCGCAAACAAGCACATGGCGCCCGCAGCAACCGCAGATCCCTTGAACGCACCGGCCTCGTAGTACATCTCGGCAGTACCGGCGACCAGCGTACCGTCGTTCTTGGCTCCGAGTTTCACGCGGATGCGCGTGCCCGACGCGGGCCCAGTCGCACGGAAGACCTCTTCGCGCGTCATGACCATTTTTACCGGGCGGCCCGAGCGCTGCGAAAGAAGGACTGCGAGAGGCTCGACGTAGACCGTGGTCTTGCCTCCGAATCCACCGCCAATCTCGCTGGGCGTCACGCGGATCTTCGATGCATCCAGTCCGAGCAACCTGGCGCAATACGCGCGAATCATGAACGGGCCCTGAGTGGTGCACCAGATCAGGGACTGACCATCTTCGTTCGTTCGCGCGACCACTGCGTGGGGCTCGATATAGCCCTGATGGACCATCTGCGTGGTGAACTCTCGATCGACGATGACATCGGCTGTGGCGAACGCGGCCTCTGGATCCCCGCGACCCAACTCGATGCGGCTGGCCACATTGGTCGGTTCTTCAGAAGGCGGATCTGCCCCTCGCGTTTTCAGATCGTCGTGCAGGATCGTTGCGCCGGGCGCCAGTGCCTCGTCGAGTGAGAGAACGGGCTTCAGTAGTTCGTATTCGACGATGATCTTCTCGAGGGCTTCGTCGGCCAGTTGCTTGCTGGTCGCCGCAACGGCGGCAATCGGGTGGCCGTGGTAGAGCACCTTCTCGCGCGCCATCACGTTGCGGGACAGATCGCGGAAGTCGGTCTGACCGTCACTGCTCGACGGGCTGATCGCCGGGAAGTCGACGCCGCTGATCACGGCCTTTACCCCCTCGCTGGCCTCGGCCTTCGTCGTGTCGATCGAAAGGATTTTCGCGTGGGCGTGCGGGCTGCGCAGGACGCGCCCCCAGAGCATGCCGGGTAGTGAAAAATCTGCGCCGAAGTTCGCTCGGCCGGTCACCTTGTCGATGCCGTCGTGACGGATGGGCCGCGTTCCCACTTGTTGGAAGCTGCGTTTCTGACTCATCGCAGATCCGTCCGCATCAGACCTCGCCTCGCATCTCCGCAGCGGCATCCAATACCGCGCGCAGGATCTTGTCGTAGCCGGTGCAGCGACACAGATTTCCGGCCAACCAGTAGCGCGCCTGCTCCTCGGTCGGGTTCGGGTGACGGTCGATCAGCGCCTTGGCGGCGACCACGATTCCGGGCGTGCACACGCCGCATTGCAGGGCCGCGTGTTCGAGAATCTTCTTCTGCACCGGGTGCAGTGCCTCGCCTTGCGCCACGCCTTCGACGGTCGTGATCTCTCGGCCTTCGGCTTCCGGGGCCAGAACCAGACACGAGCACACGAGGCGACCGTCGAGTAGCACCGAACAGGCGCCACAATCACCGGTCGTGCAGCCTTCCTTGGTTCCCGTCAAACCCAGTTCATCGCGCAGTGAATCGAGCAGGGACTGTCGTGGATCGCATAGAAACTCACATGCTTCTCCGTTGACCCGTGTCTGAACGTGCAGCTTGCTCAAGATTCAGTTCTCCGCGCGCGCTCGGCCGCCTTTTCGGCCGCTCGTCGCGTCAGTACCCCGCAGATCCGGCGGCGGAACTCGGCAGGCGCCCGTTTGTCCGATATGGGATTGGCCGCCGCGCTGGCCGCTGAAGCGGCGGCTGAAAGCGCGGCTTCATCGATCGTTGAGCCGAGCAGCGCTTCGGCTACCGAGGGGGCTTCGAAGGCCGTTGGACCCACAGCGCCCAGAGCGACGCGCGCGAACGTACAGATTCCCTTCTCGTCCAGCGTCAGGTTGACGGCAGATCCGACGACGGCGATGTCCATTTCGGTTCGCGGTGTAAAGCGAAGATAGGCGTCGGCGGAGCGCGGCGCGGGCTTCGGAATGCAAAGCTCGACCAGTAGTTCGGCTGGCCCCAGTGCGTTCTGCCCTGGACCCGTCGTGAACTCGCTGACCGGTACGCGTCGCTCGCCATTCGGTCCGGCCACGACGCACTGGGCACCAAGGGCGATCAGCGCCGGGACTGAATCCGCCGCCGGTGAAGCATTGCAGAGGTTCCCGCCCAGCGAGGCGCGTCCTTGCACCTGTGTCGATCCGATCAGGTTCGCGGCTTCGGCAAGCCCCGGAAACAGCCGAGCGAATTCTTCGTGCTCTGAGAGCCGAGCACCGCACACCGCTGCACCCAGCCTGAGTTCCGAACCGTCGAAACCGATTTCCATCAGCCGGGGGATGCGCTTCACATCCACGATCAGCCCCGGCCCGCGGGTCTGCGAACGCAATTGCACCAGCAGGTCGGTACCGCCGGCCAGGATGCGCACGTCATCGGCTTTCGGACCGGTGAGTAGATGCACCGCGGACTCG